>JARLHB010000026.1 GCA_031292465.1 Ignavibacteriaceae bacterium | reverse complement strand
TCATGATAACCGGTAGGCAGGGAATTATTGTAAATTAAACGGTGAATTATTGTACCAATATATTCACCACAATAAATTGTATTAAAATTGATATATTGTATTTTAACAAGCGAGCAAAAATCATTGCACATGTTAGTAAAAATATCAACAGGAATAAAACGGTTAGTATGAACAAATTTTACAGAAGGTAATTCTTCAATCTTGCCTGCTGGAGTTACAATATTTGAGGACCCGGTAAAATGGTAAGAATCATCGCTACCATCAAAATAACCATATTCATATTTCTTTGTAATATTTTCAATCTGTGCTTGGGTAGCGCCGAATGCCCAACTTATATTGACCGAATTACCGCCTGAAAAGCTTTCACTTTTAATATGGAATTTAATTTCGGGAAAACATTGCTTCAGCTCTGCTTTGATAGTTTTAGCGCAAAGCGCATGATTTGAAATTCGATTTGAAGGAGGAGCGCATTGTCCAAGACATCTTTTACAATTGGCTTCTGCCGGATCCTCGGTTATATTAAGAAAACTTGCCTGCCAGCGAGAAATTATAGGTTTGCCACATTTTGTGTACTTATCATCTTTTTGAATATGTATTTTCATGATGATTCCTATGGTAGATGTTGTTATTTAGTACCTTTAATATAACAATATTCCCTTGACTTGTCAAGTCTAAAATGTGCGTAATTGAACAGGCAAAGGTTTTAACAAATTTATACAACTTACAAAGGCTAAAATGCTTAAATATTTAGAGTATTTAACAAAGTATTTTCTCCTTGTATTTCTTATAAAATTATGGTTAATCCTGTACAAAGCTTAGTAGTAAATCCTAACCCATTTGGAAGCCAATTAGATATAATTTGGGTATTGCCAACTGATTTGCCTGATAATTATAAGGTTTATTTATTCCAAAAGGGCGGGCAGGATATACAACAGCAGCAAATAGACGATTACTTTAATGCTATAAATACAAATGCTGATTTAAAGACCTTCCCTTATAACGACCTTTATGTATTTGACTATTTACATTCAAACTGGACAGCATATTCTATTTATGAAGTGGCAAATGGATTAACTTATTATTATAAGATTGTAATTAGAGATGAAGAAAGCGGGGATTATTCAACGGCTGTTTCTGCAAACGGCATACCGGATTCTCAAATTTTAGTAAACTCATCCGAACCCAAAGATTTAATTTGTAAAGTTTTAACAAAGACACTTAATACAATTAAGGATAAATCCGGGAAAAGATTACAACTTGATAAGGATATTAACATTGTTAAACAGTTTACAATAGGCGAGCCTGAATCAGATCAACTGATGATTGAAATTGTAAACGGCAGCCAATATCAAAAATATTGGGGAAATATATTTCATCAAAATGCAAACGAAATATATTTTGGGGATATGGATTCGGCAATATTAAGAGTTACTTTTTTAACAATTGCAGGCCCTCAAAGAAGGGATGATATACAAACAATTATGCGAGGCCGTAAGTTTTTGATGTACAGGCTAACAAGGGGATTAGGCGCGGTAAATACAGAAATAACTTTTGAAGGGGATTATTTTAATCCAAGCTTCCACGGTGACAGGGCTGTTGGCTTTACAATAATATTTAATCTGATAATTGAAAATAGCGTAAAAATTACGCTTGATGAGGTAGATCAAATAGTATCAGAAATTAAGGTGGAAAATAATGGGTAAACAAAAAAAAGGAATTTCAAATATGTCTGGAGAGGAGAATATAGCAGAGATAAAAATAGAGAGGGAGCCGGAAATGAATTTAGAAACCTTTGCCGGGCATGAAGGGCTAAAATGGAGTATAAAAGTTCGTCTAGCATATCATATCGAAACGAAAAATCTTCCGAGAGAAAGGACGGCGGACGAATGGCGGGCAATATTAAAAGCACTTTAAAAGCCGGATGTTCAGGAGATAATGTAAAAGTTTGGCAGCGTTATCTAAGGCTGCAAAAGTTTTATAATGGTGATATTGACGGAGATTTCGGGCAAGGTACAACAGAAGCTACAAAAGCTTTCCAAACTGCAAAAGGGTTATTCGCAGATGGAAAAGTCGGAAATATTACCTGGGGCTTTATTTCATCAATGAATCACCCGGCGCCTGATTTAATAAAAAGCGAAGCGGACTTATTTAAGTGGATTCATGAAAATTTAGGCAATTTTATTCAACAGAGTATTAAAAATACAATCTATACCGAAGACTGGTTGGGAAGTATTGCAGCCCGCGAAACAGGTTTTTTGATAGTAAAATATGTTAATCGGGGTAAAGGATTTGATGAAATAAGAATATTGATGAAAGGCGATTTTAGAGGCGGAATTTATCACGGTTATGGATTTTGGCAGGCTGATATAAATTCTTATCATCAATTCATAGTTGATGGAAAATGGCAGGATGTACAAGCCTGTTCAAGCCTTGCAATTGATTGTCTTGAAAGGAAAAGAAAATTTTTAATAAGATACTTCCCATATGCAGATTTAAGCCGGGCAATTACAGCAGCATATAATACTGGAGAAGGAAATGTTTTTAATAGTTTGGTGAAAAATCATGATGTGGATTTAACCACTTTTAACGGGGATTACTCGAAAGAAGTTTTTAGAATGCGAGATATTTATAAAAAAATAATTTAAGGAGAAAACTATGCCACTAAATTTAAATGGGCAGATAAAAACCGTACCGGGGATATATGGAACAGTTGAAGTAATAATTGTTTCAGGTGTAACACTACCGGTATTCAATGTTCTTTTATTTGTAGGCGGAGCAAAAAAAGGTATTCCGTTTAATGCTACTGGTAAAAAGGGTTATGAAGTAATTTTACCATTCTCTTCTTTGTCTGATATTAAGAATTATTATGGTGTTGGCGATATTAGCAAAGCATTTGCCCAGGGTAAAAATGGCAATATGGGCATAGCTTATTGTGTAAACGTTGCATCATTAACTTTGGCAAATGCAACATTACTTGATAATACAACAGATCCCGGGCCGGTTAGTGCCTGCGATATTTATCCAATTGACGATTATTATGGCGCAGTTGGTAATGATATTTCATTAACGATTGCTACATCAAATAATCTAACTACATTTACAATCGTTCCGCCCAAATTAACGAAATTTTTAACAGCGGACGCATCCCTCACAAACAAAGTTTTATCTGTACCTGATGTTGAAGG
>JARLHB010000184.1 GCA_031292465.1 Ignavibacteriaceae bacterium | reverse complement strand
TTAATATTTGCGAAATAATTTCTGCTGATTGAAATGCCATGCCTATTCCATCTCCTGTTATAGGAGCAATTACTCCCGCAGCATCCCCAATCATAAATATTCCATTTTCATTCGTACTTCGCTTCCCGAAGAAAATATTCCCTGTTCCATAAATCATTTCTGATTTCACATACCCTTCAAAACCGGGCTTAAAAAGATTTTTGAATTTTACGGAATGTGATATGTGATTTAATAAACTCTCTCTTGGAGGGGAATTATTATTTTTCCTTTTCTCCAGAAAGCAAATAGTTATGTAATTATTATCAACGGCATTTATACCACAATAAAAACCATCAGACAGATAAATCCGAATTTCTTCCTTATCAAATTTATTCAGAAGCGTGTCTGCAAGATGAATTTTAACTCCATTCAGGTTTGATCTGTAATTAACAAAATTTCTTTCCAGCGATTTATCAAGGATATTTTGTTTACCGTAAGCTGCAATAACATGCCCTGATCTTATATAAAAATCTTCAGAATTTTTATTTTTTAGTCTTAATAAAAAAGATTCCCCTTCGCGTCTTATTTCTTTAACTTCGGCAGGCTGGATAACTTTAATGTTTTTCCGTTTAGCATTCTCAAGCAAATAATTATCAAACACCGAGCGTCTCAATCCGAATGCAGGGAAGTTAAGACTTGCAGATATTTCTTTGCCATCATCATTTAATAGCCTGAAATATTTTATTGGATTCGGGCATAACGAAATAAATTCGTCATAAATTTCCAATCGCCTTAAGTTTTCAATAACTTCCCGCGAAATGAATTCCCCGCATAAAGTTTCACGCGGAAAATTTTTCTTTTCAATAATGCATACATCAAAGCCTAAAAGAGCAAGTTTCATAGCCGCCGCTGAACCCGCCGGCCCGCCGCCAATAATGGTAATTTCATGATCGCAATTAGTCATATAAACTTAGTTGAGCCTATTCTTATATATAATTATTAGCCACCTGAATGCCCATTTCCGTTTTATTTGAAAACGTTCAATATTCAGGTCTCTGAGAATATCCAATAGGTCTTTCTTTACAAAAGCACGCTTAACAGAAAGAGGGCCATCATTTTTAACCATTTCGCTTTTTGAAAACATCTTAGTTAAAATTTTTATCCCCCAATATGCTAATACAGAACGCCGTAAATCATTTATTACTACACCATACTTGGTAGAGTTAATTAAGCTTTTGATTATTTCTTTAATTTTTTCTTCGTGGAAATGATGTAGAAACAATGATGCGTGAGCAATGTCAGTTACTTCATTTTTTAATGGGAATTCTAATATATTACCGCAGATAATATTAAAAGCCGGAGAATTTGTCTTAATAAAATTGCAGGTTCTTATATTAATGTCCATAGAGAAATATTTTGGATTTGCTATGATATGCTTTAGAGAGAATAATACGTCGGAAGTTCCTGAACCTGCATCAAGGATTTTTACTTCACAATTTTCCGGGATAATTTTAAGTAATTTTTTAATTCCTGCCTTTGTAGCCGAATTACCGCCGAGGAAATAATTTATAATTTTTAATTCTTTTAGTGCTTTATCTATTCTCCCGTCTTTAATAGAAAAGTCATCCATTATTTCAGGATAATAGCTTCTTTGCATACTTGAATACCCAAATAATAAATAGGTGGATTGCAAAATGTTAAATTATAAAGCCTTAAATAAGGCGGTTTCCATGGTAAGTCCCGGTCCAAAAGCAACAGCACAGCAAATATCATCCTTTTTAATTTTTCCTGAAATTAAAATTTCTTTTATAACAAAAAGAATTGAAGCTGAAGACATATTACCAAAGTGTTTTAATACATCCCGTGACGGAAGCATCAATTCGTCCGGTAAATTTAATCCTATCTGCAATGCATCTAGAATCGCCCTGCCGCCCGGATGCAGGGCCCAGTGGTTAATTGAACTTATGCTTAATCCGTAACGCGATAACATATCCTTTATAGCCGGTACAGCTTCGTTAGAAATAATCTTAGGCAGGTTTGATGAAAGAATCATTTCGAAACCATTATTGCCTATTTTCCATCCCATATATTCGGCTGAGTTTTTGAACAAAATTGAATCTGTTGAAATTATTTTCATTTTTACCCGTTGGCTGTACCTTGATGAATTAGAAAAGAAGGCAGCGCCGCAGCCGTCTGCAAAAATCATATTTGCAAGAATATTGTCACGTGTTGGTTCTGTCTGAAGATGCAGACTGCATAATTCAACCGAAACTAATAAAGTATTTATATCGTTACCGGACGCATTATTCATCGCGTCTAAAACCGTGTTAAATCCTATAACTGACGCAGCACATCCCATGAATCCTATATTAGTGCGTTTAACATTCATAGGAATTTTGAACTCATCTATCAGGTAATAATCTAATCCCGGCGCAAAAAATCCTGTACAAGAAATGGTAACCAGGCGGTTAATTTTTGAAATATCTATATCATTTTCTTTAATTAACTTTTGAACTGCATTTTTTGCAATTATCTTTGACCATTTTTCATATTCAACCATTCTGGTTTTTGTATTTGGGCTTATATATTCCCCATCCTTAGAATAGAATTTTTCTGCGGCATTTTCATCGGTATCAGAAAAAGAGATGTACCGGGATTCAATACCGGAATGAGCAGCTGCAATATCAATCATTCTGCGGACTGCCGCTCCACCGGGCATTCTGTCTTTTAGCTCTTCTGCGGCTCTCGCCTGGGAAACTTTAAACGGAGGATTTGCTAAAGCAATGTCAATCAGCATTTTTTCTCCAGATTTTGTTAAAGTAACAATTAAGGAAATCCATAATTATTGTTTTTCCAAATTTCAATTTGCGTTATAATATATTTAAGTTTAACTACACTATTTATGATAACAAGTACGAGTGCAATATGAGTATGTTTTGGGACGAAAGATATTCCAACAGCGAATATGTATATGACGTTCAGCCTAATGAATTATTTAAAGTTCAACTTGCTAAGTTAAAGCCCGGAAGGCTTTTACAACTTGGCGAGGGCGAAGGACGAAATGCTGTTTATGCTGCAAAACAAGGCTGGCTGGTTGATGCTGTTGACTCGAGTAAACAGGCAAAAACAAAGGCATTAAATTTAGCTAAAGAAAATAGTGTCAGTATTAATTATAATGTAGAATCTCTTGAAGATTTTACGCCGGAGAAAGCTGTATATGATGCTGTGGGGATTATATTTGTCCATATGGAATATGAATTAAGCAAAAAGGTTCATGAACTTGCAATAGAAGCCTTAAAGCCCGGCGGCAAAATTATCCTTCAGGTATTTGAAAAAGAGCAGCTTGGCAGAACGTCAGGCGGCCCTAAAATTTTGGATCAACTTTATAATATCGATGATATAAGACGCAATTTTCACCCTTTATTTACTGAGATTTTACGTAAAGAAGAGGTTATGTTATCCGAAGGAGAATTTCATTCCGGTGTGGGAGTTGTAATAAGCTTTGTTGGAGTAAAACAAGCTTGATTAAAATTATTTCTTATTCTGTATTAAGATATTTTTATTTATGAAAAAAGTATTATTCATAACATATTACTGGCCACCATCTGTAAAGGCATCCCTCCATTGGCCGCTGAAAATGATCAAGTATCTGCCGGAATTCGGATGGCAGCCTTCTGTGCTTACTGTAGAAGAAGATACTTTTTCCAGTAAAGATGAAAGTCTGTTAAATGATATAAACAAGAAACTGGTGGTTGTTAAAGCAAAATCTTTTGAGCCCTTCAACATATACAAAAAATTCACCGGCAAAAAGAAAGATGAACAGCTTGTTGCTTCGGAAACTATTTCAAGAGTTAACAAAAGTTTAACGCACAGGATATCGATTTGGATAAGAATGAACTTATTCATCCCGGATGCAAGAATAGGATGGTATTTTCCTGCCGTAAAAAAAGGCTCCTCTTATTTAGAAAAAGAAAAGATTGATGCAATAATAACTATAGGCCCACCGCACACAACACATTTAGTAGGGCTGAAACTAAGCAAAATATTTAAAATTCCTCATATCCCTGTTTTTATTGATCCATGGGTTGATATCATTTATTATAAGAATTTTAAAAGGAGTAAGCCTACCCTGGCGCTTGATAATTACCTTGAGAAAAAGGTGCTTAAAAGCTCTAATTCGGCGGTCTTTGTAACTAAAACCATGCAAGATGATTATATAAAAAAATATCCATTTCTTAATAACAAATCCAATTCGTTGTATTGGGGATATGATGAAGAAGATTTTAAGAATATATCAAATGAAAAACCTAACAATGAAGAAGAGACAATAGTTCATGCAGGTAATATATTTGATTTTCAAAACACGCCGAAGTTCTGGCAGCAGGTAAAGAAAGAAATAGACAACGGCCGTAAATTAAGAATAAAATTCATCGGCACTGTTAGTCCCGGGATTAAACAAACGATTGAGAATAACGGTTTAACGCCGGTAACCCAATATTTAGGATTTTTACCATACAATGAAATGCTGACAGAATTAAGTAATGCATCATACCTATTAGTATGTGCTACAGAACCGCGGCATGTTCCCGGAAAACTTTTTGAGTACCTGCGTATTGGTAAACCAATAATTGCATTCGGTAACGACAATGACGAAGTAAAAAACATTCTTGATAGTACAAAAGCAGGAATGATGTTCAGCTATGACCGGAGTGCGAAAGAAATATTTGCAAAAACTGCAAATATTATTTTAGACAAATCTAAAATAAACGAATTTAACAGGGAGAATATCGCCAAAGGCCTGTCAGAAGTGCTGAATAAAATTTAGAGATATGATAACAGATTACCACCATTAAGATAGTAATCTGTTAACTTTAATTTTCTTACTATAGAGATCTAACTATTTTATTATCCTTTATAATTTCCCAAGGACATCACGCAAGAACTGTTTAAATTCCATCCTTGTAATAATAAATTCATTACTACTTACTTTGGCTACATTGTTGTTATTTTAATAAAACCATTTTCTTTATTGAATTATAATTGCCCGATTTCAATTGATAAAAATAAACACCGCTGGTAAGATTTGCCGCATCAAAAGAGACTGAGAATTTGCCTTGAGATTTAAATTCACTAACTAATGTTTTCACTTCCCTACCGAGAATATCATACACTTTCAGTGTAACAAATCCCACATTTGGGACCTGATAACTTATTACTGTAGAAGGATTAAATGGATTTGGGTAATTTTGTTCTAATTTAAATTCATTTATTAATTGATTGTGCAAATTATCGATATTCGTAATGTTTAGTAAAGATGTAATATTATTATTATTTAAAACTAAACCACTATCACCAAGGACCCAAATGGTACTATCTTTTGATACCGATACAGAATACAAATCTGTTGTTACACCAATATTAATCTTCGCCCAATTATTTCCTCCGTCCGTTGTCCTCAACAAAGTTCCTCCCAAACCTACTGCATATCCTTTTGATGTATCGGCAAAATATACCTTCCTAAGTTCTTCCGTAGTATTGCTATGCTGATATGCCCAATTATTTCCCCCATCCTCTGTTTTCATTATTACTCCATTCTCTCCTGCCCCCCAGCCCCTGAGAGAATCTGCAAAATATATTGAGTAAAACCATTCCGGATTAGGGATACTTACCGGATTCCAGTTTATACCCCCATTGGTCGTCTTGTATATTTCATTTACTGTACCGCCTGCTGCAAAACCTACATTTTTATTTATAAAGTATACTGAGAATAACCAGTATGACGTAATATTCTGTCCGGACCAACTCTGCCCGCCATCTGTTGTGCTCAATACCAACCCGTTACTTCCTACGGCCCAACCATTTGTTGTATCTGCAAAATATATTGAATGAAGTACATAATTATCTATTGAGTATTGCTCCACCCAGCTTTTTCCACCATC
This sequence comes from Ignavibacteriaceae bacterium, assembly GCA_031292465.1. Taxonomy (GTDB): domain Bacteria; phylum Bacteroidota; class Ignavibacteria; order Ignavibacteriales; family Ignavibacteriaceae; genus FEN-1297. Next base: position 5,979 of record JARLHB010000184.1, on the reverse strand, counting down.
GGATGTATGTATTATTCCTCCATGGCGGTATGGTAAATACCCATATGTAACTGCCCAGCCATGATTTATATCCTTAAAATACACTGAATGTATGCAAGAGTTTTGAGATAATATAGGAGCCGGTAATGACCAGTCTTTGCCCCCATCGGTTGTCTTTATTATTACTTCATGGTCGCCTGCTGCTATTACTGTACTGCTATCCTGGAAAAATGATGACATAAACTTTTCATTTCTTCCACTTGACTCCTTTGTCCATTGGGAAAAAATTTGGTTAGGTAGGAAAAGGAATAAAAATGCAACAAAGAAAATAATTTTCATGATAAACTCCCTGACTGATAAAAATAATATAAATTTAATTCTAATAAACTATCTTTAGTAAACCAACATCTTAATATAAAAAAAAGGTTAAAAAAGATTTCATTTCGAGGGACTTCTTTATTCGAAAGTAAAAGGTGTACACATCCGTAATTAAAAAGAGATAAATAATTAAAACCACCTACTATATATTTCATCATAACCCCAAAATATAATCGGAATTTCCCGCTATAAGTTTATAAAGATTTGAATTGATATTCAAGAGGAATGAATAAAATATTATAGAATTTATTTATGTATAGTCAAGTATAAAATAAATGCCACTATAGCAATTTTCTTAAAACCTGTTCAACACTTCAACAACTTTGTATATTTCTTCTATTGAATGAGAATATGAAATTGGCAGACTTAATGTAGTTCTATGTATTTCCTCAGAAATTGGAAATTCCTGCTCGGTTATAAAACCTTTCATTGCTTTTTGCTTATGCGGTGGAACGGGATAATGTATATCAGTTTTAATATTGTTCTTTAATAAATACTCTTTAAGTAAATCCCTTTTTTCATGACGTATATTAAATACATGGTAAACATCGTAATAATCTTTATCAATACACGGCTTTATAAAATCATCCTTTAAATTATCAAGATATACTTGAGCAAGATTTCTTTTATGGTTATTTATCTCATCTAATCTTTTTAGCTTTATGAGTAAAAATCCTGCCTGGATCTCATCTAACCTGGAATTGTACCCGACGACTTCATTATAATATTTTATATCTGACCCGTAATTTCTTAATCGCTTAATCATTATAATTAAATTATCATTGTTGGAAAGAACTGCTCCTGCATCTCCGAGAGCGCCTAAATTTTTTGTAGGATAGAAACTAAAAGCACCGAAGTCCCCAAATGTTCCCGTGTACTTTTCTTTATATTTTGCACCATGGGACTGTGCACAGTCTTCAATTAATTTCAGATTATATTTTTTTATTAAATCAATTATAGGATCCATGTTACATGATTTCCCATATAGATGGACAACTACAATAGCTTTCGTTTTGCTGGATATTTTTTCTTCGATCTTTGCCGGATCAATATTGTACGTCTTTAAATCTGGTTCAACAAGAACTGGCTTTAAACCACAATGAATAATAGAAAGGATAGTTGCAATATAGGTATTGGAAGGAACTATAACCTCGCTATCTTTTTCAAAATTAAAGGCCTTTAATGATAATATTAATGCGTCCAGCCCCGATGCAACGCCTACACAATATTTCATGTTTAAATAATTTGCAAACTCAGCTTCAAACTGCTTTACTTTAGTTCCAAGGATAAACCAGCCGCTGTTAAGAGTGTCTTTGAAACTATTTACATAATCCTCAAAAAAAAATTTGTTTACATTGCCTAAATTTTCGTATTCAATCATTTGTACTCCTCATATATATAATCTGCCGGATCAAAATGGGTTGAAGCAAATACGAGCAAAACAGCATCCGGGGTAAAATGGTGCATTGTATGCCAATCTCTTGTCTCAAGGATAAGGCATTTACTAGGGTGATCAAGCAGAAAATCTTCTTTTTTTTCACCGTCATTATTTGACACAATGCAGCTGCCGTGTATGCAAATTGCCGCCTGTATAGTTGTATGATGACGATGGCCGCCCCGCACAGAGTCATCTACATTATATATGTAAAACACTCTTTTTGCTTCAAACGGTATTTGATTTTCAATTACCGTCAGACTTCCTCTTTTATCTGCGTGAGTGGTTAAATTAATTATATATGCCATTTAAGATTCCAAAAATTTTTGTTTATCAAAGATATTATAAACTCCTTTTAAATTCCTATAGATATATAAAATAGGTGCTTTCCAATTCAAAGGTTTTGTTGTAGAGCCATGAGGATCAAAGCTATTATTTATTGTCTCAACTTTTAATTTTATTTCATCAAGATATCTGATATATGGCCGATAAAATGTGCTAAAAATATTTTCAGTAAGAATTCTTCTTCCAAGCTCAATTTCACCGTTATTAAAAAATCGCAGGTAATGGAAATGATAAAATATTGCGTCGAATTTTTTACCGGTGGATTCCTCTGTTCCAACAATTTTACCATTCTCTTCTGAAAATTTATATTGTTGGACATTCCAAGCTGCTAATCCGCCACCTAAATGTTGAAGAACGTGTACCCGTTCAAATCTTTCCAGCCAATCGTTTAAATATAGTTGATCACCGAATTTACCATCCTCATATTTTGCATAACACCATTCTATACATCTATCTTTCCACCATTTTAGCGCTTTCAACCCATATTCGTTATTCCTAAATGTAACAAATTGAACGCAATATTTGCCGGCTCTTATTTCTTTATTATACTTCGGTGAATATCTATGCTCAGTAATAAGTATAGAGTCACTGCCTAGTTCATTAAAAATAGGTTGGGGAGAAGAGTAAAAGCACATATCTGAATCCAAGTAAGTACAGCTTTCAACATTAAACTTTTCCAATACATAAAGTATCGTTGAAGATGTACATGTCCAGCAGTATTCCGCAATTGATCTTGTGGGTTTAACTTTAAGCAATTCAGGACTTTCAAATTCGGAAAGCGGAATTAAAGTAACATTTTCAAGATTAAGTTTCTCAAGAATTTCATAACATTTATCATTAAACGCAAATATATACAAGTGATAATTATCGCAATTATTTTTCAATGAATAATAAAGCGCCAATCCGCGTGTTAAATAATGGGTATCAAATAATGTGCAGAAATTATACATCAACTCTCTTCCTATAAATATTTTTGATTATATTAATGATATTTTTAATTGAGAACTAACTTTCTATCTGCTAATTCCTTTTTAATAATCTCATCCAACTGTTTAACTCGCATTTCAAGCGCATGATCCTTTAACACTCTTTTTTGTCCGGCTTTTGCAATTTGTTCTCTTTCAATCGGATGGTTAAGTAACCATTTTACTTTCTCTACACATTCTTCAGCCGATCTAAAAGCTACTACTTCCTTATCAATTTCGAACAAATCATTCAAATTTTTTTTCCAATCAGTAATAAGACAAGACCCGACACCGGTAACTTCAAAAAGTCTCATATTAGCTGCATAATCTCCTGCAACCTGTCCATGGAAATTGAATCCGATTTTAGAACGGGATAAAGCCTTGAACATTTCAAGCCCATATATTGCAGGCTTCGAATTCTTTTTTATAAGATTTATATGTCTGGGATTTTTTGGCATTTCATCAAGATAAAAAGCCTTGCGTACTCCAGGCAGTGCCAAAGCTAGAGACGGCAGTTTTAATTTTTTTAAAATATTTGCAGCATTAAAGGCATTCTGCCTTAAAAACAAATCTATCGGCTTTATAGTTGAAATATTAGAATATAAATCTATATTAATTTTTGCTTTAAGAAGGTATTCAACTACCTTTTGCCTTACATCATGAATTTCACGTCCTGGTATAAACGAACCTAAGAAAATGAAATCAGTTTCAGGGTAGTTATTATCAATTTTAATCTTATCCAATATTGAGGTTTCAAAGGCATGTACAATAGTATAAACATTCAGCCCAAATTCCTTAAATGCTTTTTCAAAATGAGGAGAACAAACTACAACGAAATCGAAAATCTTAAATCTGTTTAGATAAAAATCATTAAAGCCTGTACAACAAAATCCAATTGTCAGTTTTATTGAGGGAACTTTTTCTTTTAACTTCGAGAGCCATTCTCCATCAAACTTAAAGCTGTCCTCAAAAAAGACAACATCGGGTTTAAGATATTGTAACTGATCAATTACAATGTCAAACCCGGAAGCGGAGGAACCATTTTCAGCAGCCCAGGCTTGCTGAAGCGGTTTTGCATTACCGACTATTTCAAATGCCTCAACACCTAATTTATTAAAATGCAACGGGAAATAATTAGACCACGCATGACCCTGAGCCATAAGATGGGCCGATTGTTCTTCATAAGTACAGGTAACAATATTAGGATTGGAATAATAATACTGCTTAAGAAATTCTCTGTAATAAGTGGTAACTTTAACAAAACGGTAACTCATCATAATCCTTAATTAAAGCGAAAGAAAACATACGCATTGTCTTGCTTACAATAGCATAATTTTCTTTTAAAATTATTTATTATCAGGCAAGAACCTTTTTATTATTTTATTCATAATCATATTAATATCTTCCGAAACTTTAAGCAACAATATTAAAGATATAAAAACCGATGCTACTATAATTGACCTAGATATTATATCCACAATAAAATGGTGCTGAATGTGAGGTAAAAAATAATTGATTACAAACACAATTGTGAAAGCCAATAAAGCCTTTAAAGTACTTAGAGAAAACGGCTGGATTTTCATAACAACTAATAAAAAGAGAAATCTGATAGTGTTAAAAAGGAAAACAGAAATAGCTGTTGCTATAGCTGCGCCAGTCATCCCATAAATAGGTATAAAAAACATATTAGCCCCGATCGCGACCAAGCCAAGAAATGGGTAAAACGCAAGATCAATTTTATAGAATTTTGAAGTTCCTACAATTTCCTGATTTATACCTGTTGCCATATCGAATATTTTACCAAGGCCTAAATAAAATACTACCCACATGCCCTGAATATATTCTTGCCCATGTGGAATTAGTTTGTATATGTTTTCTATATTAAACCATAGCAATATAAAAATTAGTCCTCCTATTACTAACTGCGTGATTGATGATTTCTTATAAAGCATCTCCAATTGATTTCGATCTTCTATCATATTTGCTTCGGAAACTAATGGAATTAGTACTTGCGACAGAGATTTCTTTGGTATTTCAATAAAAGTAGCCATAAAAAAGGCAATGGAATAGACTCCTGTAGCACTTAATCCTTTATATGAGCTTAACAAAAGGCTGTCAATATTGTTAATTACAGTTCCACTCGCATTGCCCATAAGGATAAATACTGAAAAAGCTGCAATACTCTTAAAATGTGGACTTTTAAAAACACCTTTGCTGGGTTTTAAAAATAAATAGTTTTGTGAATAGGTGTAATAAATCAGTATTATAAGTATTAAACCGTATAGAGCAATTAATATGTTTATAAAACAATTGTAGTCAAACTTTAATATAAAGAATGCAATTAAATTTACTGTAAAGAAAACCCTTGTCAGTAATTCTCTGGTAAATGTTGGTATAACAGGTTTTTGTTGTATGGTATTGTAAGATTCAAAGATACTTATTAAAAGAGTTATAAGCACAAACGGAAGAATCAAATAAAAATAGTTTATTAATGAAGGCGATTCTTTTATATAGGCAGCAATAAATAGGTATCTTAAATTAAGAAATAACGCAGCAAAAAATAAAAAGCCCGTCATACCTACAATTAATATAAAGAACAGGAACCCGTTATGTGATCTTTTTATGTCACGGAAATATGGAAAGAATTTGTTAGGTATATTGTAGGCACCAAGAGAAGCAAAGGTTGCAAACAATGCCGTAATGGTTATTATTGTTCTATACAAACCGATTTGTTCTTTAGAAAGTATGGCTGGCATTAACCAAAGTGTATTTAGAATACCAACTCCAATACCTAAATAAGTAATAAATACGGATTTAGCACTTTGGCGAATTATGATTCCCATTTAAATATCTTTATTTCAGAGTTAATTAATTGTT
>JARLHB010000183.1 GCA_031292465.1 Ignavibacteriaceae bacterium | reverse complement strand
TACGCAACTGCACCGGAAGGCGAGTTACTTAGTACTGCTCCAAGGTTTGGGACTGTAAAGTATGCAAACACCCACGGTGCTACTATCCATGAAAACACTCCCTGCACTATCCAGTAACTCTCCCACGACCAGCCATGCACCTTTTTTATCGGCACATAGAAGCTTGCTGCGCAAGCACTGCCTATTGCCATTAATACAATACTTAATATTGATTCCATTTGTGGTATGTCCCTTTTGTTATATTTATTAATTATAGGTATGGCTTATTGCTGTTCCGGCTTAATCCATGTGGAAGAGTTCTGTAAGCGGTATTGATGCAGGAGATTTGTCAGGATTTGTTTCCATTACATCTGCCATATATTTCCACCACTTCTGTATTATCGGATTTGTTCCTAAATCCTGCGATGATGCTTTACCATCTTGTTTCTGAATTGCAAATAACGTATTTGTTTCTTCATCTAAAAATATCGTGTAATCACGCACACCCGTTTCACTTAGCAGGTCTTTCAGCTCAGGCCATATTGCATTATGGCGGCGCGCGTATTCTTCTTTATTTCCCGGAAATAATTTCATCTTAAATGCATAGCGTTTCATGTTAAGATCCCTTTATACTATATAATTAAATTAAAGATTACCTTTACTTATCTTTGTAAATAAATATTAAAGCAAAGGATGGATTACCTAAATAAAATTGATAATTATTGTATGAATGGAAAAATTTGATTTGGTAATTACTTGTTTGAATTTCAACCGGATCGTATTTATTCCATAATTTCAGGCATAAATATTCTTACACAGATATTCTATTTAACAGCGGGTGAATTTAATCAACAAATATTTACTACCGGAATACCGAGCAGCATTCCTAGTTTTTCAATTTTATCTGCTATATGCCCCACTCCTATTGCACAGTGATGAGCAGGCCCTTGCTTTGACCAACGGTTGATAAATTCTTTTGCACCAAGAGAAAATCTGTACCTGCTGTTGGTATTTCCTATTTCAAGTACCGGACCGGGAACAGATTCACCTTCTGCTGTCAGTAAAAACAGTCCGTCTTTTCCCTGAACTACTGATAATAATGTTACCGGGCCGTTCTTAACTGTCATCTGTATTGAAAGGCCCTTACCCGGTTTTCCATGAAACAGCGGAAGCGGCACAAGTTTAACACGCCCTTCTGCAATCTTAAAATGTGCAGGACCGTCATGGCCAAGCATTACTATATCATCATTAAAATCCATTGCGTAGAATTCTGAGAATGAACCGCCCGCTCCAAAGGTGTCCATTATTTTCATGGCCTGTGCATTTTTCACTTCGCACTCGCCTGCAACAGGAATGTGCCTGCCTGTTAATAAAGTATTTCCTGCAATTATGGATGTGACTATGTTTTCATAATCATTGCCATTAGTGCCTTCATAATAATAAGCAAGCGAACCAAGCATACGGGCGCTTACAAGCTTATCAAGTGCAATTGATGTACGTGCTGCACGTTCTATTTCGTCAGCGGAACACTCCGGGGAGACATCAAATTCCTTATGGAATTCATTTATCTTTTCCTTTACTTCCGGCGCTGTAACCTCATCCCTGTATTTTTTCACTTCGCACATTTCAACAAGCTCAATGTGGGTGCCAAATACGGCTGACTGCATTGTTAAATCTGTATAAACATCAAGCATGCCATTATAATAATGCCCGAGTATGCCCAGGTAGTTTGTCCGCATTACTTCGGCAACCCCTGCAGCATCAACCCAGCTTTCTATTTCGCTCCAGGCTGCCGTATCTTCCATATATCCGGTAACAAATTCATACTTTATGTCCGAACGGTTGAACACGCTGGCTATCTCCGGTACTGAACAAGCCTGGCAGTGTGCAAGCCACTCGCCCGTCATCTTGCCGCGGTCTTTAAGTTTATTAAATGCAACATAATCAATAGCCGGTACAGGTTGTAAATTCAGGATGATTACCGGAACCTTAGCTTTCTGAACTACAGGCAGCACAGTGGATGAAAGTGCATAAGTGGAAACATAAAGAAAAATAACAGAAACATTTTCCCGGTTAAATAACTCGCCTGCTTCATAAGCTTTCTCAACAGTATCCACCATTTGCGCATCAATAACATCTGCACCGAAACTGCTAAGCCGCTGCACTATATCTTTGCGGTAACCCTCAAGCCTGTCCAAAAGCCCCGGGAACTGCCCCCAATATGTATCCAGGCCTATTGAAAATAATCCGATTTTTGTCTTGTTTGGTTTCACTCTGCCCTCTATAAAAATGTTATCAGTTATTAAGTAATAGTATAATATTATTTTATCAAAAGCATTTTTTTTACGCTTGAAAAATTGCTTGACTGAATCCTGTAAAAATAAATGCCGCTTGCCAGTTTGGAAGCATCAAAATTTACAGCATAGCTCCCCGTCTTCTGCACCTGATTAACCAAAGCTGCAACTTCCTGGCCTAACAAGTTATAAACTTTAAGCGATACAAATCCACTTTGCGCAATGCTGTACTTAATCTGTGTAGATGGATTAAACGGATTAGGATAATTTTGCATCAGGTCAAAATTTGCCGGGTTTAAATTATCTTCCTCATTTACAGATGTTGGTTGCAGTATGAAATTGTAACTCTTGCCTCTGTTTCCTGAAATCGAGTCGCTCAAAGCTGCATAGCCGTTATTAACAACTGTTCCCAACGGAGACAGGCTGAGAGATGTTGTGCCGGAAGGAAGCCATACATGCAAATTAATTTTAGAGGGAGCCGAATTTTTATTTTCAAGGTTTACCGTAATGTTACCGCCGTTAATATTTCCGCTTACGGCAATACCGCCTTTAACCAGTATATTAGTAAAGCTTGCCCCGGAGGTCCACCATGAGGATGGTATGGCAGGAAAAACTTCAATCGGATCGTTATTGTCTGAATCAACAAACATTTGTGTAACTGCACAAATCAATGCTCCGTGTGCAGCAGTTTCCGGCGTCCTTTGAAAATCATAAGCATCCAGCTTCCACTCGGAAATTGTAGCATCATCATGTGTTACATCTGGAGTGGTTAACGAAACTGCCCATTTATAAGCATTGTTCCAATCGTAAATTTTAGAAGCAGTAACAGACATTGTACCGCGGTTGAAAACATAAGCGGCTGTGTTGGACAAACTAACCATATCAAAAGTAGGCTTTATTACAGGATCATTTTTCTTAATTATTCCATACCACCATAAAGCACTAAGCAAAGGTGCATCACCAAAATAACCACCAGAACCGGGAACAGCGCCGGAACTACCTATAAGAACTTTCTGCCTGTAGGGAGCGGTACTTTTAACCCATATACCTTCGGGCATCAGCACCTTTGGCTGCATAGCGGTCCACACGGAATCTGCCAGTCCTCTTGCAACACATTCGGTTAATCCGTAAATGCATGCATCCTGCTGTACGTTGTTAGGCAAATTAGCGTCCTGGTATGTACTGCCATTTAAAGCCTGATCATCCGTTTCAACTTTGGTAGTCTGTACAAGTACTGTATCGGCAAATGCATTATAAGAAGGGTCCATTGTAAAGTCTGCATGTTTTGCAGCCATAAGGGCACAATTAGCGCTTGGGTAATTCTCATAAAGATTTATCTCTTCCGGAACAGTGCCCGGAATAATATATTTGCCGTCATAACCAACCCACCAGCCGTATTTTGCTCCCCAATTATGGCTGATTGTTACATTATATAACGTAGAACTTAAAGCATTCTTCTTTGCCTGCGGCAATGTATTTCTTATCCAGTCAACAATATTGCCGGATTCCGCAACATGATTAGTATAAATCATTGCCAATTGGCTGTAAGGCAAATCGAATTCCGGGCAGACCGCACCGCCGCCGGGAAAAGCGCTTGTACCCCAAAGGCCTGGCGGTATATGTGAATTTCCGAAAAATACACCGTGATAATAAAGAGACAACGCATACCATCTTGCAAGCACATTTTCCGAAGCGGGAAGATCTACCTGATGCTGCGCCCAATAATTTTTCCACCAACCTGAAGTTGACTGCTTTTCACTTTCATAACCATTTGCTTTTCCCAAACTAGCAAGGCTCCATGCTTCATCCCCGGTATTTGTACTGTTAGGATTGTAAGATGATGTCGGTGCAATATAAAATGTAAGTGTGTCATTGGCTGAGTTTGCTGTAATTTTATAACCATTGGAAGTATCAACAGTGCAGGCGCCATCCCATGCAACAGCCAGAGAAGAAGTGCTTGCATTAGGAGAAACAGCAGTAACAACTAATCCGTTTGTTTTTGCTTTTGCTGAATATAAATAAACGATATTATCTACCTGGTCAACAGTAGAACTTATTTTAAGAAAAAAAGGCTGAACCGCTAAAGAATCACATATGCGTACAACCCAGACTCCTGCAGGGGTTACAAACTCCTGGCGCTGTGAATTAAATGCCGTTCCGCCGACAGTAAGGCCAAGATTAATTGAAAGAATGCCGGTGCTTATATCAAGATGATGATTGAATGCGGTAATGGCTCCGTTACTTTGAACCGCGTTGCTTTGATTCGAAGTCATATATCCGCCAAATATGCCAAACGGCTGCTGGCGGTGACTGTAAGTATTCCACCAGTACTCATATTCAAAAAATGGATGATATAAAAGCACGCTTGGCGAAAAAACATTCGGCGAGCTTTCGGAAGTGAAACCGTACGGCCCTACCCGCAGTGTAGTACCGGCTAATCCCATAACTTCATACTGATAATCGGTAGCTTGAAGACGGGATAATCCTGCTTTATCCAGATTACCAAGTTGAACAGTTTGATCCCATGTTAATGTCTGACAGAATACAGGCTTTGCTGCTGCAAACAAAATTAATATTAACATGGTTGAAAAACATAAGATCGGCCTAATGGTCAGGTTAAAATAATCTTTTAAGTTCTTAATCATATTATATGCGGCAGTTATTTTATTGCCTGAGACTTTTGCAAGGTGATTTAATTTATTAGTATTAATTATTTTCATAATAAATAATATGACAATGTTAATTGTTAATATGTAATATACAAACTGGATTATTTATTTTACATCTGAAAGGATTTAGTAAATGTATAGTCAGCCAGTAAGATATTTTACCGACTGACTAATAGTATTACTTAATAATGCTTTAAATATTCGTGATACTATTTAAGAAGCATCATTTTTACCGTATGTACATAGTTTTCCGAAATCATTCTAACGAAATATATACCGCTTG
>JARLHB010000182.1 GCA_031292465.1 Ignavibacteriaceae bacterium | reverse complement strand
TGAGTATGCACTTTTTTTCAGGCTTTCAAAGCAAAGCACACCATAATTCTGATTGTCATAAACAATTGGTACCGCTGTAAATGAACCATCAAAACTCACGCTCTCAACCTTGGAAAATCTCTTATATTCATCAGCCGAAGTGTCATCTATTTTTACAGGCATTCCTGTAACTATTGATTTGCCAACGAGGGTTCCCGTAAGTTCAATTTCAAGGCCTTCGCCTACATATTTAAGCGAGGTTTTATTAATAACTTTTTTAGTTTTAAACTTCTTATCTACCGGATGAAAATAAACAAATGTAAACGCATCCCAATGAAGGAGAAGGTCTGCACAATTTTGAATGGATGTTACCAGGTCATCGTCATTTTCCAATTTCTTATCCGGGCCAAGAAAACTTAATATACCTTTCAATCTTTGTTGTGAGACTGAATCAGAATGCTTCTCCTCAAAGATTGCAATCACCATAGTAATTACACGAACAAATCTTCCAAGAGAATAAATAGTTTCAATTCCGAAAGCATCACCCAGCTTTGAATCAATAGCAATTATTGCAATAAGGGAGTTATCATAAAACAAAGGAACGCCCACAAAACTTCTTATTCCCTGTGGAACCCCGTAATATCTTATTACATCAGCTTCTGCAGCCGGTGAAATATCGCTTAGTAATTCAGGCTCGCCTTTCTGAACTATCTTGCTTAAAATATCATCTTCTATATCAAATTTTCGTTTAGAAACATCACCGGAATTACTCAGGTATCTTTCAATAGTAAGTTTTTCTTTCTTTTTATTATACCAGAAAAAGATAGCGGTGTGTGCGGAATATGCTTCTTTTATTACAGAAAGAATTTTTTCAAGTACAAAAGTAAATTGGCCGTCGTTACCAAGTTCTTTTGGGAATGCTTCGTTGGCTATTTCCTCAAACCTTTCCTTCAAATCAGGCGGCTTTAATGTAGTTCTGGAGACTTTTAATTCAGGGGTGTATGTTTCTGCGGTTATAATTTCAAGATTTTTGTTCTTGGAAATTATTTCAAAGGACTCGTCAAATTCTTCTTCCGGTTCATCAGTGGCAGGCTCCGGTTCATCGTCCTTAAATATTTTCGAGACATACGGGCCTTCAAACTTTATTGAATCACGCAGGAATATAATAAAGGCTACATATACTAGCATTAACCCGAGAGTAATTAGCCTGATGATCAAGTCGTCTGTAATAAAGAGTACGGCAGCCAAAAGTGGGACGATTAGAAAGATTAAAATTCTCTTTTTCTGCCTGCGGTCCATGTTTAGTAGAATTGTTGTCAGATATTTAAAAAATAATCATTAATATAGTTTTACAATTGTATAATTGCAAACTATTAAGCATTTATTTACTATAAAAAAGTTCCCAAAACTTCTTTTGGACTTCTTTTTTCCCTTTTCCTTTGATGGAAGAGTAAAATATTATGTCTTCGGGTGAAACCAGTCCTGCCAAATTGTTAAACGTGCTTTCCCGGGAAGGTTTGTATTCAGACTGTTTAAGCTTATCAGATTTACTTAATATTACATCAAAAGGAACTCTGGATTGTATTAGAAGTAAATTTAATTGAATATCCAGATCAGTTGGTTTATGCCTGCAATCAATAAGATGAATTGCAAGTACGATATTTTCAGAGCTGGAAATAAACTCGCTGACTAATTTACCCCAAAAAAGTCTCTCTTTTTGGCTGGTCTTTGCATAACCGTAACCGGGTAGATCTACCAGGTAAAACTTATTATCAATAAGATAGTAATTTATGCATCTGGTTTTGCCTGGAGTAGAACTGATTTTGGCAAGTCCCTGCCTGCCTAACAATGAATTTATAAATGATGATTTACCAACATTAGACCTTCCGCATAGAATTACCTCGGGAAGTTTCCTTGCGGGAAGTTCTTTAAGGTCGTAAACAGATTTGATAAACTCACTTTGTTCAAGCATATAAAAAAAAAGTAATCCTTAATATCAGGATTACTTTATTAAATAAATAATATTTCTTTTTTATTTAGTTTCTTTAGCAGATTTTTCTTCTACAACCTTAGCATCTTCAACGTTCTCCGCTTCGTCTTTTTCTTTCTTTGCGCGGGCTTTAGCTTCTTTTTTCTCTTTATGTTCTTCTGCCTTAGCGTTGATAACATCATTATAATCTACTAATTCAATTATTGCCATTTCAGCAGCATCGCCGCGCCTGGTGCCAAGCTTAATTACTCTTGTATATCCGCCGGGGCGTTGTCCAATTTTCCCAATAATTTCGCTGAACAATTCCTTAACAACGTCCTGATCATAAATTATACTCATAACGTGTCTTCTTGCGGCAAGATCATTCTTACGGGCTTTGGTAATTATAGCTTCAACAAAAGATTTTGTTTCTTTTGCTTTTTCTACTGTAGTTTTAATTCTTTTATGTTTTAACAAAGAAGTTGCAAGTGATCTTAATAATGCAGCCCGATGACTTGAAGTTCTGTTAAATTTTCTTCCTTTTACTCTATGTCGCATGAATAAACCTTCTTCAAAAAATTAGTTAGTTTCAGTTTCTTCTTTTAAATACTTATCTACATCCATTCCGAATTCCAGGCCAAGATTTTCTACTATCTCCATCAGTTCAGCAAGTGATTTTCTACCAAAGTTTCTGAACTTTAACATTTCGGATTCATCTTTTCTTACAAGCTCTGCAAGGTTTTTAATATTTGCAGCTTTAAGGCAGTTATGAGATCTTACACTTAATTCAAGATCATCTACGCCTGTTAAAAGAATTTTTTTAATTCTTTCTTTCTCACTGTCTTTTTGGCTTACAGCTTGTTCTTCTTCCTGTTCAAGGTCGAAGTTAATGAAAAGCTGGATATGATCTTTAAGAATTTTTGCTGCCTGGGTTAAAGCATCATCAGGTGTAATTGAACCATCAGTGGCAATTTCCATAGTCAACTTTTCAAAATCGTTCTTATCACCAATACGTACGTTCTCAACATCATATTTAACAACTTTAATTGGCGTAAAGATAGAATCAATTGGTATTACGCCTATTGTCTGTTCCGGAACAATATTTTCATAAGCAGGAACATAACCTTTGCCTCTGCCAATTCTTATTTCCATGTCAAATTTGGCGCTTTTATTCAATGTAGCAATGTGAAGATCCGGGTTAAGGATTTCAATATCGCTGCTGTTTTTTTGAATATCGGCAGCAGTAAATACCCCTTCTCCGTTAAAAGTGATATCAATTTTATTAGGTTTTTTATTTAATAATTTTAACCTTACTTGTTTCAAGTTCAGAATAATTTCTGAAACATCTTCAATAACACCTTCAATGGTAGTAAACTCATGCAATACACCGGAAAACTTAACAGAAGTAATTGCAGCACCTGTTAAAGATGACAACAATACTCTTCTTAATGAATTTCCCAGAGTAACTCCGTAGCCCCTTTCCAACGGCTGAAGAAAAAACCTGCCAAATGTATTCGTATAACTTGTCTCATCTAGAACAACTGCTTCAGGCATCTTTAAGTTTGATACACTCATTATTAATCCTCTAAGAATTAGTCAAAAAAATTTTGATTTTATTTGGAATAAAGCTCAACAACTAATTGTTCGTTAGCATTTAGAGGAACGTCGCCTCTTTCCGGAACCTGAATAAATGTCCCTGATAACGAGGCTTTGTCTATAGATAACCAGGAATAAGTACTATCCTTAATTTTCTTAAGAGAACTGTGAATAAGATCCAGCTTTTTACTCTTCTCATTTATTTTAATTACGTCACCGGCTGTAAGAGAATAAGAGGGGATATCAACCAAATGATCGTTAATTGAAATATGCCTATGCTTAATTAACTGCCTTGCCTGCTTTCTTGAAGAGGCAAATCCTAATCTATAAACAACATTATCTAGTCTTCTTTCCAATATTTTTACAAGGTTGTCGCCTGTAATACCTTTTTGTTTATTAGCTTTTTCAAAGTAATTTCTAAATTGAACTTCGAGCAGCCCATAAATTCTTTTAATCTTCTGTTTTTCACGAAGCTGAATTCCGTATTCGGAAACTTTGGTTCTTCTTGAATTTCCGTGCTGTCCTGGAGGGTAATTTCTTATTTCAATAGGACATTTTTCGGTAAAACACTTCTGACCCTTTAAAAATAATTTCTGTTTTTCTCTTCTGCATAATTTGCAAACTGAGTCTGTATATCTTGCCATTTAGTAACTCTCCGATAAAAAAATTAAACTCTTCTTTTCTTTGGTGGTCTGCAGCCATTGTGAGGAATTGGAGTAACATCTTTAATAGAACTAACGTCCAATCCTGCAGTATTTAAAGCTCTGATAGCTGCTTCTCTACCTGAACCGGGTCCTTTAACAAAAACATCAACTCTTCTTAATCCTAAATCAAACGCTTCTTTTGCCGCTGCTTCAGCAGAAACCTGAGCTGCAAAGGGAGTGTTTTTACGAGATCCTTTAAAACCGTTCTTGCCTGCGGAAGACCATGAAATTACATTTCCATAAATATCTGTTATTGTAACAATAACATTGTTAAATGTCGCTTTAACATGTGCAACTCCATTCGAATCGACATGTGTTCTCTTTTTTGCTTTTTTTACAACTTTAGCCAAGTTATTAAACCTCCAGGTTATCTAATATTATTTCTTAGTCGGTGTCTTTTTCTTACCCGCGACAGTTTTTCTTTTCCCTTTACGGGTTCTTGAATTGGTACGGGTTCTTTGTCCTCTTGCAGGCAAACTTTTTCTATGCCTGATACCTCTGTAAGAGCCAATATCCATAAGTCTTTTAATATTCTGCTGAATTTCAGAACGGAGAGCACCCTCAACTTTATAATCCGCAGTTAATAATGCCCTTATTTCGGCAACTTCTTCGTCTGTCAGTTCGGAAACTTTTTTATCGGGATTAACTTTAGCCTTAAGTAATACTTCAGAAGAAATATTAGGACCAACCCCGAAAATATATTGAAGTCCGAACAGCACTTTTTTATTTTTTGGTAAATCAACACCAGCTATACGAGCCAATTATTTTCTCCTTAAAATATATTTTAACCTTGACGCTGTTTATGTTTAGGATTTTTACAAATAACTTTAACAACGCCTTTACGTTTTATAATTTTACAATTCTCACAAATCTTTTTTACAGACGCTCTAACTTTCATTTTTAGCTCCGCTATTTATACCTGTAGGTAATTCTACCTTTTGTTAAGTCATAAGGAGATAATTCAATTGATACTTTATCTCCTACTAAAATTTTAATAAAATGCATTCTCATTTTACCCGAAATATGAGCAAGAATTTCATGGCCATTGTCCAATTTAACTTTAAAATGGGCATTAGGTAATGTCTCAGTTACTATTCCGTCTACTTTTATAGGTCCTTGTTTAGCCATTAACAAACTGTCAATATTTCCGGTTTCCCATTGGAAACCAAAATAGTATGCTCAAAATGAGCTGACGGTAAACCGTCTATAGTTAATATTGTCCATCCATCGTAACCTGTCTTTACATTATACTTACCCATATTAACCATCGGTTCTATAGCTATTGTCATCCCGTTCTTTAATTTAGGTCCTGTGCCTTTTTTACCAAAATTTGGTATTGCAGGCTCTTCGTGTAAATACTTTCCTACTCCATGACCGCATAAATCGCGTACGACAGAAAATCCGTTAGCTTCAACATAATTTTGAACCGCATAAGAAATATCGTGTATTCTGTTGCCTTCGATTGCTTGCTCAATACCCAAATATAATGACTTCTCCGTTACATCCATAAGCTTTTGTTTTTCTGCAGATATTTCTCCTACAGCAACACTTATAGCTGAATCGCCAAAGTAACCATTTTTCTGAACGCTGACGTCCATTGAAACAATTTCACCATTTTTAAGAACTCTGTTACCCGGTATTCCATGTACAACTTCATTATCAACTGATATACAAATTGCCGCCGGATAATCGATGGACGAACCACCTTGAGAGTAACCTTTTGATGCAGATACAGAATTATTACTCTTCATATAATCTTCTGCTATCTGGTCCAGTTCCTGCGTTGTAATACCAACCTTAACATATCTTTTCAGAAGTTGTAATGTCTCGGCAGTAATTTTGCAGCTTTCTCTAATATAATCTAACTCTTTTTTTGTCTTTATATAAATCACAAGTTTATCAATCCTGCCGGTAGAATTCCACCGCCGGCTTACTCATTTATCTTCTTGCTTTAAGTTTACCGGATTTCATAAAGCCGTCATAATGTCTCATAAGTAAATGAGATTCGATCTGCTGCAAAGTATCCAAAGCAACACCAACAACAATCAACAAACTAGTACCGCCAAAGAATTGTGAAAACCTGCTTGATACACCCCAGTTAGATACAAATGCCGGAAGTATTGCAATTATTGCAAGAAAAAAAGATCCGGGCAAAGTAATCTTTGTTAAGATGTTATCAATAAATTCTGATGTTTGTTTTCCTGGCCTTATACCGGGAATAAAACCGCCTTGTTTCTTCATTGAGTCGGCAACGTCTTTAGGATTAAATGCTATTGCCGTATAAAAATAAGTAAAGAAGATAATCATTACCGCATACATAACAGAATATACGGGTGAATTATAAGCGAAATAACGTGAAACGTTCTGCAATACCTCATTGTTCGGGAAGAACGATAGTACCGTGCTCGGTATAAACATAATTGACTGAGCAAAGATAATGGGCATTACACCTGCCGTGTTAACACGCAACGGGATGTACTGTGTAACGCCTCCATAAACTTTTCTTCCTACAACTCTTTTTGCATATTGAACCGGGATTCTTCTTGTTCCCTGGGTAACCAGGACAACACCGGCTATGATAAGAATCATTAGTGCAAATATTATAATCTCTATTATTATGCTTCTTGTACCCTGATTTATCAACTGGTACTCATCAAGAAGCGCAAATGGAAACCTGTCGATAATTCCGATAAAGATTATTAACGAAATACCGTTTCCAATTCCTTTATCTGTAATCTGTTCACCAAGCCACATCATAAAAATTGTGCCTGATGTAAGAATTAAAACAGTAGATAACGTCCATGAGAATCCCTGAACACCCATAGGAACAACAGGAACGCCCTGTACGTTAGTGGCAATTAATTTAATAGTTACACCCCAAGCTTGAAGTGCAGCAATTAAAACTGTACCGTAACGCGTAAGTTGTGTAATTTTCTTTCTGCCGTCTTCACCTTCCTGCTGCAATTTTTGGAAATACGGAATAACCGCACCAAGCAACTGGATAATAATTGATGAAGATATGTAAGGCATTATACCAAGCGCAAAAATAGCGGCGTTGTGAAATGCGCCACCGACAAATAAATCATATAACCCGAACAGGTTATCTGAAGTTTGGTTTCTGGTACTCTCTGATAACAATGCAGCGTCAATACCGGGCAAAGTTACGTGAGCGACAAGTCTTACAATAATGAGCAACGCCAAAGTATATATTATTCTCTGACGCAGTTCATGTATTTTAAAAATGTTACGGAATGTTTCTGTAATTTTTGCCATTTATTCTGTATTAAATCTTTTCTATCGTTCCGCCCGCAGCTTCAACTTTATCTTTTGCTGTCTGGCTAAACGCATTTACCTGAATTTTTAATTTAGTTTTCAGCTCTCCATTACCTAACAATTTAACCGGTGACTTTGTAGACGAAATTAAGCCGTGTTTCTTAAGAACTTCGATGTTTATTACTTCATCAGAAAGCCCTTTTGTAGTAGCTAACTTTTCTATAACGCCTACATTAACAACTTGAAAATAAACTTTAAAAATATTTGTGAATCCAAATTTAGGAATTCTTCTCTGCAACGGCATCTGGCCGCCTTCAAACCATCTTTTTTTCTTGGCGCCTGAACGTGATAACTGCCCGTTCATACCTCTTGCAGCTGTTCCGCCATGTCCGGAACCTTCGCCTCTGCCAACTCTTTTACGGTTCTTTCTAGAACCTTCTGCATATTTAAGATTACTAAGTCTATCCATTATAAAACCTTGTTACTTCTTGATTTCTTCAACTTTAACTAAATGACCAACTTTATTAATCATACCTCTAATTTGCGGAGTATCGTTATGAACAACTTCCCAATTAGGTCTGCCCAGCCCTAACGCTTCAATAGTACGTTTCTGGTCTTTAGGTCTGTCTATTATACTTTTCGTCTGAATTACTTTAATTTTTCCCATGATCTCCTCAATTAAGCGCTAAAAAGTTCTGAAACGGTCATTCCTCTTTTTCTGGCCATTTTTCTGGCATCAGTAATATTCAGCAAACCGTTCAATGTAGCTTTTACCTGGTTATGAGGGTTGCTTGACCCTAATGATTTAGTAAGAATATCTTCTACTCCTGCAGCTTCAAGAACCGCACGAACACCGCCGCCTGCAATTAAACCAGTACCCGGAGAAGCTGGTTTAAGCAATACTCTGCCGGCGCCAAATTTGCCGATAATTTCATGTGCAACTGTTCCTTTAATAACAGAGACTGTTACTAAATTCTTCTTAGCATCATCAATACCTTTGGAAATTGCATCGGTAACTTCATTAGCTTTACCAAGCCCGACACCAATAACTCCATGTCCGTTGCCAACTACAACAATTGCGTTAAAGCTGAAACGGCGACCGCCCTTAACAACTTTAGCAACCCTGTTAATATGAACGACTTTTTCTTTCAGTCCTTCAATTTCACTTGACTTTACATTTTTCAATTGAGTCTCCAAGTACCACTCTTTAAATGATTTGAACTTCTTATTTATTAAAACTTTTCAAAAACAAACACCGGCAGATTTACTCTGCCCACCGGCATAATTAAGCTGCCGGGAGAGGATTCGAACCTCTGCAGACGCCTCCAAAGGGCGTAGTCCTACCGTTAGACGACCCGGCAATTTCAATCACTTTCATGATTAAAACTTCAATCCTCCTTCGCGTGCCCCATCGGCAACTGCTTGTACACGTCCATGATACCTGTAGCCGTTTCTGTCAAACACTACAGTGGAAATCTTTTGTTCCTGTGCTTTTTTTGCTACCAAAGTTCCTATTGCTTTACTTTTAGCAATTTTACCTTTAGCATTTTTCAAATCTTCCTGCGCTTCCTTAGAAAGTGAAGAAGCTGAAACTAACGTTTTGCCGGTAGTATCGTCTATTATTTGCACATAAATATTATTCAGACTGCGGTAAACAGTAAGACGCGGTTTTTCTATTGTACCAGACATCTTTTTTCTGATCTTTGTTTTTGATCTTAATCTTGAATTTTCGTTTCTCTTTATCATCTTCTAATATAACTCCCTAAAATTATTTACCTGCTGTTTTACCGGCTTTTCTAACAATATGTTCATCAGAGTATTTAATACCTTTTCCTTTATAAGGTTCAGGCTGTCTGATTGATCTGATTTTTGCAGCTACAAGACCAACAAGCTGTTTATCAATCCCGGTAATAACTATCTGTGTTTGAACCGGGGTTTGCAAAGTAATACCTTCCGGCGGGATGAAATATATAGGATGTGAGTAACCTATATTTAAAAGCAAGTTAGCACCTTTTAATTCTGCTCTGTATCCAACACCTATAATGTCTAAAGTTTTTGTATAAGCATTTGAAACGCCGTCAACATTATTCTGAATAAGAGCTCTGGTTAAACCATGAAGCGCTTTATTCTCTTTAAGATCATTCGGTCTTGTTACAATAATTTCCTCATCCTTTATCTGAACAGTAATATTCGGATGAATCTCGTTTTGCAGTTCTCCTTTTGGGCCTTTTATTTTAATATTCTGACCGCTTTGGGTAACTGTAACGCCTTTAGGTATTGTAATTGGTTTTTTACCTATTCGTGACACTTTAAAACTCCATTCAATAATTTACCAGATATAACAAACTATTTCGCCGCCTAAAGCTTCCCGCCTTGCATCATTATCAGTCAGTAAGCCTTTCTGCGTGGATATAACAGCTATCCCTAATCCATTTAAAACTCTCGGCAAATCTTTAGAACTTTTATAAACTCTAAGACCTGGCGTGCTAATTCTTTTCAGACCGCCAATTGCCGGAGTACCATTTGTATATTTCAACTGAACTCTTAAAATATTCTGCTTGTTATCTTCAACAATCGAATAATCTTCAATAAATTTCTGCTTTTTTAAAATTTCAGCTAAACTTTTCTTCATTTTTGAAGAAGGAATATCCACTAAAACTTTTTTAGCGTTTGATGCATTTCTTATTCTTGTTAATAAATCTGCAATCGGATCAGTTACGGGCATATTTTTCTCCTTCTACCAACTTGCTTTTTTTAATCCAGGAATTACGCCTTTTGAAGCCATTTCTCTAAGTACAAGGCGTGATATTCCAAATTTACGATAATATGCTCTAGGCCTGCCGGTTATCATGCAACGATTATGTAACCTTACCGGTGAAGCATTTCTTGGCAGCTTTTGAAGACCGGCGTAATCGCCTTTTTCCTTCAATTCTTTTCTAAGCTTATCATACTTTTCAACAAGCTTTCTTCTTTTATCTTCTCTTGCTAATAAACTTTTACGAGCCATTAAATCTCCTGTTAAGCTGTTTTAATCTCTTTTTTTCTAAATGGAAACCCAAATGCCTGCAGCAATTCGTAAGCTTCATTATCTGTCTTTGCTGTTGTAACAAATGTTACATCCATACCAAGTACTCTTGTAATTTTATCTACGTTAATTTCAGGAAAGATAATCTGTTCTTTAACACCAAGAGTATAATTACCTCTTCCGTCAAAAGATTTGTCAGACAAGCCTCTAAAATCTCTTACACGCGGTAAAGCAACATTTATAAGACGGTCTATAAACTCATACATTTTTTCGCGTCTTAGAGTAACCATTGCGCCAATATTTACGCCTTCTCTTAACTTGAAATTTGAGATGGCTTTCTTTGCTTTACGAATGCTTGCCTTCTGACCAGTTATAGTTTCTAACTCTTTAACCGCCTCTTCCAGAATTTTTTGGTCTGCTACTGCGGCGCCGACACCCATATTAACTACAACTTTATGCAGCTTTGGTATTTGCATTACACTTTTATAACCGAATTTTTCTTTCAAACCAGGTACAATTTCTTTTTTGTACAGGTCTGCAAGCCGGACTTTTACTTTAATTTCTTTTTCAGTTCCGGTAACAGCTGCCTTAGCTTCTTTTTTAGCGCCTTTAGGCTGCGTCTGCTTTTCGGTGCTTTCTTTTTTGGTCTTCTTTTCTGCCATTATTTAATTAAACCTTGAGTAAAATTTTTGTTGTTAAATCATCTCTCCGCTAGTTCTACTAACGCGGACATGTTTCTTTTTACCAGTCTTTTCATCCAGAATAATTTGCGAACCAAGCCTTGAAGGTTGATTATTATTCGGATCGATAATCATTACGTTTGAAGCATTAATTGGAGACTCTTTTTCCAATATTCCGCCCTGCGGGTTACCCTGGCTGGGTTTCGTATGTCTCTTTCTTAAGTTAATTCCTTCAACAATAACTCTTTCTTCTTTCGGGAATACTTTTAATACTTTCCCAGTTTTTCCTTTACTGTTGCCGGAAATAACTATTACATTGTCATTTTTTTTAATTTTCATTTATCTTCCAAAACTTTATAAAACTTCGGGTGCTAAAGAAACTATCTTCATAAATTGTTTTTCTCTTAATTCTCTTGCCACAGGACCGAAAATACGAGTACCTCTTGGTTCATTCTGGGCATTGATTAAGACTGCCGCATTTTCATCAAACCTTATATAAGAACCGTCTTTTCTTCTTACTTCTTTTTTTGTTCTTACTATCACTGCGCGTGATACTTCGCCTTTTTTTACTGTTCCGTTAGGAATAGCTGTTTTTACGGCAACAACTATTAAATCACCAACGCTAGCGTACTGTCTTCCACTTCCGCCAAGTACACGGATACACCGTACTTTTTTTGCGCCAGAGTTATCGGCAACCACTAAATTGGTTTCTTCTTGAATCATTTGGACTTCTTCTCCTTACTTTGCTACTTGGCTTTTTCTACAACTTCAACAAGACGCCATCTTTTTTTAGAACTAAGAGGACGGGTTTCCATAATTTTTACTTTATCGCCTATACTACATTCGTTCTTCTCATCATGAGCCATAAGTTTCGTGGTCTTCTTAAAATATTTTTTATATATAGTATGAGGAACTCTTCTTTCAATTGCAACTGTAATCGTCTTTTGCATTTTATTGCTAACGACAACACCGACTCTGGTTTTTCTTAATGTACGTTGTTCCATAGTTAGGCGTTAACTCCTTCTTTGTTTTCCTTAGCAGCGGAAACTTTTTTTGCCTGCTGCCTTGCACTAAGTTCAGTTTTCAACTTAGCTATGTCTCTCTTAGTTAATTTAATCTTTGCAGTATTAGTTAATTGCTTAAGCTGATGTGCAAATCTTAAATCAAGTATATTCTTCTGCTCTTCAGCAATTTGCTTGATCAGTTCGTCGTCTTTTAATTCTCTTATTTCATGAATTTTCATTTTTAAAACCTTAACCTTTACTCTAAATCCGGTCTGGAAACTACTTTTGTTTTAATAGGCAATTTATATGAGCAGGTTTTTAAAGCATCCTGCGCCGTCTCTTTGGTAACACCGGAAACTTCAAACAAAACTCTTCCCGGTTTAATAACAGCAACCCAAAATTCAGGTGCGCCTTTTCCTTTACCCATTCTTGTTTCAAGCGGCTTTTTAGAAACAGGCTTATCAGGAAATATTCTTATCCAAACTTTTCCGTCTCTTTTCATTTTTCTTGAAAGTGCAACACGGCAAGCCTCAATCTGACGGCTTGTAATCCAGTGACACTCCAGGGCTTTTAAGCCGTAATCGCCAAAAGCAATTGTGCTTCCGCGTTTGGCTTTGCCGGCCATTCTACCGCGCTGTGACTTTCTAAATTTTACTCTCTTAGGCATTAACATGATAAAAAAACTCCCGGATAATTAATCTGTAACTCTTTTTCCTAATATTTCACCACGGCAAATCCATACT
Source organism: Ignavibacteriaceae bacterium (assembly GCA_031292465.1). Lineage (GTDB taxonomy): Bacteria > Bacteroidota > Ignavibacteria > Ignavibacteriales > Ignavibacteriaceae > FEN-1297. Next base: position 4,681 of record JARLHB010000182.1, on the reverse strand, counting down.
TTTATACCAATTGAACCATAGATTGTTTCTGCTCTGCCGTTAGCGTAATCTATATCTGCTCTTATTGTATGCAAAGGAATACGTCCTTCTTTGTACTGCTCGGTTCTTGCCATTTCAGCGCCGCCCAAACGTCCTGCGCACATAATTCTTATTCCTTCAGCTCCCATTCTCATAGCTGCTGTAATAGACATTTTCATTGCTCTTCTGAAAGAAACTCTTCCTTCAATTTGGCTTGCAATGTTTTCAGCAACAAGATAAGCATCTAATTCCGGCCTTTTAATTTCGGATATCTGCACTTTAACATCTTTATCAGTAACCTGTCTTAGTTCCTGTTCTAACTGGGTAATTTCTTTTCCGCTTTTACCGATAACTACTCCAGGCCTTGAGGTATGGATAGTTAAAATAATATTCTTTGATGTTCTGTCAATAACAATTCTTGCAATACCGGCCTTCTTCAAACGGTTTCTAACATAGCCTCTTAACTTTTCATCTTCCTTCAGTTTAGCTGAATAAGATTTATTCTCGTACCAATTAGAGTCCCATCCTCTAATAATTCCAACTCTAAAACCAATCGGGTTTGTTTTCTGTCCCAAAAAAATACCTCCTAAAGTTTATGCCTTTTTTGCAACAACAATTGTTAAATGACAAGACCTTTTCTTAATTCTGTAAGCCCGACCCATTGGCGCGGGTGAAATTCTTTTCAAGGTTGGCCCTTGATTTACATAAGCTTCCTTAACAAACAACTCATCAGGTTCAACCCTGCCTGCATCATCTTTATTCATTAAATTTGCAACTGCAGATCTTAAAACTTTTTCAGCATCCTTTGAAGCGTGTTTAGGATTGAAGTGTAAAATTTCAATTGCTTTTGCAACGGAAATTCCTCTTATAAGATCTACAACCAACCGCATCTTACGTGGTGATGAACCAATATATCTATGTATTGCTCTTGCTTCCATTTAAAATAAAATCCTTTTGTTACAATTATTTTGTTGCAGCCGGTGACGGGCCTTTTGATGCTTTTTCTGCCTTTGTGCCCGGATGACCTCTAAATATTCTTGTAGGTGCAAACTCACCCAACTTATGGCCTACCATATTTTCAGTTACATATACAGGTATCATTTTATTACCATTATGAACTGCAATAGTATGGCCTACAAACTCAGGAATAATGGTTGATGTTCTGGACCAGGTTTTTACAATCTTTTTTTGATTTGTATTATTAAGTTTAGAAATTTTTTCAGCTAACTTAAATTCAACAAAAGGTCCTTTTTTAACCGATCTTGGCATGGTTGCTCTCTACTTATTTCCGTCTTTTAATAATTAATTTACTAGATTCTTTTTTATGCTTACGGGTCTTAAGACCTTTAGCTTTTTGTCCCCAGGGAGAAACCGGATGGCCGCCGCCTGAAGTTTTTCCTTCACCACCACCGTGTGGGTGATCTACTGGATTCATTACAACACCTCTTACATGAGGTCTTGTACCTTTCCATCTTGTTCTTCCTGCTTTTCCTAAACTTATGTTTTCTTGTTCTGCATTTCCAACTACACCGTATGTAGCTATGCAGTTTAACCTTATCAATCTCACTTCGCCTGAAGGCATTTTAAGCTGAGCATAATCGCCTTCTTTTGCCATTACCTGAATGGATGCTCCGGCGCTTCTACCAAGCTGACCGCCTTTACCAGGCTTTAATTCTACATTGTGAACAAAGCTGCCAAGTGGCATTTCCTTTAATGGCAATGCATTTCCAACAGTAATATCACTTCCGGGACCTGACTGAACTTTATCGCCTACTTTTAATCCCTCAGGTGCAAGTATATATCTTTTTTCACCGTCGGCATAATGTAAAAGTGCTATTCTGCATGTACGATTTGGATCATACTCTATTGAAAATACTTTTGCAGGTATTCCGGCCTTATCGCGTTTGAAATCAATAATTCTATATCTTCTTTTATGTCCGCCGCCAATATGCCTTGCAGTAAGATGTCCTAAATTATTTCTTCCGCCTGATTTTCTCAAAGCAACGGTAAGAGATTTTTCAGGAGTAACTTTTGTTATTTCCTCAAAAGAGGAAATAGACATAAATCTGGTTCCTGGCGTATTCGGTTTTAATTTAATAATTGCCATTTAATCGTCCTGCTTTCAAACTCTATACTTGTTCAAAAATTTCTATTGTTTCGCCTTGTTTAAGTGTAATCAAAGCTTTTTTAAATTTGGATGTTTTACCAGTATATCTTCCGGCTTTTCTGAATTGAGTTTTCATTTTTCCGGGATGGTTAATTGTCCTTACACTTTCAACGTGTACATTAAACTTTTTTTCAATTGCTCTTGCAATTTCAATTTTATTTGATTTTGGATTAACAAGGAAACCATATTTCCCCTTATCCGCAGTCAGGTTAGTCATTTTCTCTGTAATCAACGGGCTAATTAAGACATCATGCATATCAGTTCTCCACTTCTTTCTTATTCTTGAATGAGTTGCTGATAGTTTCGATCGCACTTTTTTGAATAAGCAACACCTGATTATTCAAAATATCGTATGTTGATGCCTTCTCAGCTTCCAGAACTTTAACTTTAGAAATATTTCTGCCTGATCTATAAACACTATCCTGATTACCGTTGGTTAATAATAAAACTTTTTTACCAGGTAATTTAAAGGCATCTAATATACCAACAAATTGTTTTGTTTGTGGTTTTTCAAAATTAAAGTCTTCAACAATAATTAACTGTTCATCTTTAACTTTATAACTAAGCGCAGATTTTCTTGCAAGCCGTCTTAGTTTTTTTGTTAAGTCCTGACGATAATCCCTAGGGCGTGGGCCGAAGATTGTACCTCCGCCTACCCATAGAGGAGAACGGCTTGTACCTGCTCTTGCACCGCCTCTTCCTTTTTGCTTCCAGGGTTTTTTACCGCCGCCATGTACTTCGCCGCGTTCTTTTGCTTTGCTTGTACCCTGTCTTTGGTTAGCCATATAAGCTTTTACCGATAAATAGATAGCATGGTCGTTTGGTTCTACGCCAAATATATCTTCAGCAAGTTCCAATTTTTCACCAGAGACAGTGCCATCAATTTTGTAAATATCTAATGTCATTTTTATACCAACTTACTTCTTAATCAATTCAACATAAGAGTTATTTGCACCCGGAACGGCGCCCTGCACTAAAACTATATTTTCTTCAGGTATAATTTTAACAACCTTAAGATTAGAAACGGTTACATTTTCGTAACCCATTCTGCCGGCCATTTTCATACCTTTAAATACTCTTGAAGGATAAGAGCTTGAACCTATTGAACCTGGAGCGCGTAACCTGTCGCTTTGTCCGTGTGTTGTACCGCCAACACCGCCGAACCCATGGCGTTTCATAACACCCTGAAAGCCTTTTCCTTTGCTCTTCGCTCTAACTTTGATCTTTTCGCCTTCTTTGAAAAGATCAACTTTTATTTCATCACCAACTTTAAATTCGCCGGTATTTGAAAAGTCAAATTCTTTAAGTATCGCAGAAGGAGTAAGATTACTTTTCTTATATTGCCCAAGTACAGGTTTATTAATATTTTTTTCTTTCTTTACACCAAAGCCGAGCTGAAGTGCTTCATAACCGTCTTTATCTTTAGTTCTAACAGTTACTACTTTGCATGGACCTGCCTGTATTACAGTAACAGATACAATTTCGCCGTTAGCATTAAAAATGCTCGACATTCCTATTTTTTTACCGATGATGCCAGCCATCTTAACTCCCAAATTCCTTAAAGTTTAATCTCAATATCAACACCCGCCGGAATATCTAACTTACTAAGAGAATCGACGGTTTTATTATTTGAATTATGTATATCAATTATCCTTTTATGCGCTCTGGTCTCAAACTGCTCGCGTGATTTTTTATCAACATGAGGTGATCTTAATACTGTATATACAGTTCTTTTTGTTGGCAACGGTATAGGACCGGAAACAATTGCGCCTGTACTTCTTACAGTCTTTATTATTTTTTCCGTTGACTTATCAATCAAAATATGATCGTACGATTTCAATTTTATTCTAATCTTTTGACCAGACACTCAAATTCTCCTTTCCCGACTTTACGGGATAAAAAAATAAATTTTACACACAAAAAGGGAGTTTTCACTCCCTTTTCGATAGAATAAAAATAGGTTTATTGAATAATTTTCGTTACAAGACCTGAAGCTACTGTTCTACCGCCTTCACGGATAGCGAAGCGTAAACCTTCTTCCATAGCTATTTCCGAAATTAATTCAACCGTTAATGTTACACTATCACCTGGCATAACCATTTCAGTTCCTTCAGGAAGTGTTGCTACGCCGGTAACATCGGTTGTTCTGAAATAAAATTGTGGCCTATATCCGTTAAAGAATGGAGTATGACGTCCACCTTCTTCTTTCGAAAGGACATAGATTGAACCTTCAAATTTCTTATGAGGAGTGATTGATCCGCCTTTAGCAAGAACCATTCCTCTCTCTATTTCTTTCTTATCAACACCTCTTAAAAGAAGTCCTGCATTATCACCAGCCATAGCGGATTCAAGTTCTTTTCTGAACATTTCAATACCGGTTACAACTGTTTTCTTGTGAATGCCAAGGCCGATCAGTTCAACTTCTTCACCTATTTTAACCTGGCCTCTTTCAACTCTTCCGGTTGCAACTGTACCACGACCGGTAATTGAAAAAAC
>JARLHB010000181.1 GCA_031292465.1 Ignavibacteriaceae bacterium | reverse complement strand
TATAGAATACAGGCCGGTGATTTTACACAGACAAAGAAAATGACCCTTTTGAAGTAAGCAGTTGTTAAATTAGTTAAAATTATATTAAAGAAATATTTAATTAAAATAATATTGCTATAACTTTAAGTGAATTGGGGATTCGTTTAATAACATCTATTCTCATCTGCATTATGAATTATTCTTCATTAAGTACATAATTTATTTCTGCTTTTGCTTAATATTTTATTTACAGCCATCGGCAGTTTTAAATCAGAATTGTAATAGTACAATTCTGAACAGCATTCATTCTGAAACGAATTCTCAATTCACTAATTAAATAAATTTATAAATCAGGATATTAATACTATCCATCCGGATTTTAATAATCTTTAAGAAAAATCTGTTCAAACTATTTTAATCCGTCAATCCATTAGATGCCGGTTTTATTCTGCTGAATAACAACTGTTTGGAACAATATAATTCAATACGCTTATAAATATTAACATTCCTAACCGAAAAAGAAATGAAGAAAGAACAATATTTATCAAATTTATTATATGTTTTGATTATAATGGCTTGCTGCCAGATTATATTATTTCAAAATATAATCGCCCAAAACTATAACAAGGTACAAAATATTGAATACAAGGTAGGCTTTCTTGGCGTGCCTGATAATCCGGTTGTAAATTGGGATGATGCGAATATTAGTAAGATGAAAGAAATCGGCTTTAATGTAATGCAGTTAAATATAGCATGGGGTTCAAGGCCGAATGATGAAGCTCTTAATCTGGAAGATATTGTTGATGTTCCGAAACAATTTATTCTGCCAATGGACAAAAATTTAAGTAAGACGCTTCGTACTGGAGATAAAATAGAAGCCCGCAGCGAAAAATTAAGACAACGAATATCGGTTTGTAGAAGAAATGGAATGAGGACAATCTTTCATTTTGGAGCTCCTTTTGTTGGCTTTCCTCCGCAGCAAACAGAACCGCTTCCACAATGTATAATGGATTCGGTAACCATAAATCGTTATATAAAGTTAATAAGGGAATTCGGCAAAAAATTCCCCGGTGTTGATGATTTGCTTTTATATACATACGATCAGGATGCCTGGCTATGCAGTGAAAACGGCCCTTGCCCCAGGTGCCACGGCATCCCGGTTGCTAACAGGGTTGCAGCTTTTGTAAATACTTTAGCCCGTGAATGGAAAAAGATTAATCCTGACGGCAAATTATGGTGGGAGCCGTGGGAATTATCTGCCGGTGAAGTTTATAGTGCCGCAGACCTGTTGGATTCAACTTGTGTGGGCTTGTCTATACATTCCAATATAGCCGAAGTGCAGATTGCATTTCCTGCAGACAGATGGTTTAAAAATATTAATTATCTGGCCTGGAAAAGAAATATTCCTGTAATAGCTGAATTATGGATGGGGTGCCCTACGGAAGAATTGGAACCGTTTACTCATATTCCTGCTCCGCTGTTAACACTGCAAGCATTAAGAGCAGTCAATTCAGCAGGAGCGCTGAAAGGAATAAAGGAATATTATGGTAATGTTCCTGATGAAGACGATCCCAACTTAAGAATGACGCAGTTGTTTTTTCATAATGCAGGTATAAGCGATAGTTCAGCTCTTGCCGAACTGGCAGCATGTTATGGTGAAGCTGCAGAAGGAGTAAAAGAATACTGGAAACTTGCTTCAGAAGCGGTTGCATTTTATCCCTGGGATGTATCATGGCATGCAAGGGAAACAGGAAGAAGCGACCCACAGCATTTAATGACTGCAGCAATATTAAAAGGCGCAAGCTGGAATACGCCGGACTGGCAGTCTTCCCGCAGGACTTATTTTATGAGGACAGATGAAAATAACGAACCCAATTTCTGGATGCGTGAAGATATGCAGCTAAGGTTTGAACAAACTGCTTATTTAATGTCAAAAGCTATTAAAGCTGCAGATTCCGTAAAGGAAATTATCCCTTCAATTTATAAGACAGAATTTAATGAAAGTGTTAAAGAACTTACTGAGTTCAGAAGGCGGGTTTTATCTTATGAGTATCATCTTCATGAAACTAATCTTACTGACAATATAAGAAGTTCTATCAAGCTGGGACTGCCTAAAAAAGATAGATTGAAGAATATTTCCGAATTAAAGGAAATACTTATTAAAGATATAGAAAATCAGCAGTCCGCCGAGCCTATTACATCAGCCTTAAAGCTTCTTGATAATGATTTGAATAGATTTTTAAAAACTTATTTCCTTCCATCCAAAACAACTAATTCAAAAGGTGATTGGAGCATTACTTCTAATTAGCAATAATTGTAAAGTTCCTATAAAGCAGAGTTAAATTTCGCAGAAATAAACAGAAAGTATTATTCCAATCAAATTGCATTCCGTATATAACATAAACATTAAGTAAGGGGATATTTGGTTACTAAAAACGCATTCCCCGGTTCAACTTTAAGGATAATAATATGAAAAAATACATTTTACTGGTACTGTTATTTATTTGTGTCGCTCCGATGTTTGCACAAACTAAGGGGCCTTATGGACTTAAATATTTTGTTGGTATTGTCGGCAGCCCATCTGACCCGGATATTAGCTGGAATGATAATGAACTGGCAAAGATTAAAGAGCTTGGCGTAAATATGCTGCAGCTTAGCATTGCATGGGGCGGCAAGCCGGCAAATGAGGTTTTAAACCTTGAAGACTTGGATGCTGCGCAAATTGCAAAATGGCAGTTTCGAATAGCGCAGGCAAAAAAAATTGGATTAAGCACAATTGCTCAATTCGGAATACCTAAGCTGCTTTATACGGATAACGGCTATTCTATAGTTCAGCCAGCATGTATAATGAATCCGGAAGTTCGCAGTAAATACGCAAAACTGCTTGGGGACTTTTTGGATAAATTTCCTGATGTTGACAATATTTTAGTTTACACGTATGATCAAAACGCATGGCTTTGTAGTGAATTCGGGCCTTGCCCGAGATGCAGCGGAATTCCTCTTGATGAAAGGCTGACAAGTTTTTTAGATTTTCTTAACGGTACAGTTCAGAAACACCATCCCGGCGCTACTTTATGGTGGAAACCATGGGAAATATCAAACGGCACTGCTGTTAGAATAGTTAAAAATATTAATCCTTCGCATTTCGGACTTGTCTTAAATGCTTCCAGTTCTAATGAAGCCTATCCTTTTAACGACAGGGCTTATGGTACGGATCTCGGTATAAAACGTACAGTACAGGTTGCGGCAGACAGGGACATCCCTGTCATTGGCGAGTTTGATTATACCTTTTATAAAGGCTATTACCTATTCGGAGATTTCTTCCCCCGGTTCGTTTATGAGCAGCTACAGGACTGGAAGAACCTTAAAGGCGTTGTAGGCGTTAAAGAATATTTTGGCTTTGCACCGTCTCAGTTTTCTGTTGATGCTGCTATGCTTACAGCTAGTATGAAATTTCCTGATGCTTCTCTGGACGAATTACTAAAGGATATAGCTGCGCCATATGGGAAGGAAGCTTCATCATATATGATGGATGCCTGGGAATATGTTGCAAGAGGAGTAGAAGCATTCCCTTGGGATGTTACATACCTAATCGGGCAACTTGGACTGGATAAGAACAGCGACGGTTCACATTCATGGGATCCAGTTACAATATCAAACGGGACATGGAATACACCTGCCTGGAAGACGAACAGGAGCGCTAATTTTATGCTTACAAATGATTCAAAAGCCCACCCTTGGCTGTTTGAAGATATGGGGCTTCACCTTGAAGACGCTTCAGACTTGTTGTATAAAGCCGTAGATTCTTTTGATAAAGCAATTGCGGCAGGCAGCCCGAAAAAAGATGATATAAAAATGCAGCGCGAATCTATTGCAAAAGTAGCGCGTGCAATCCGCGGCAAATCGCTTCATTTTCTAGAAACACTTGCAGCGCAGGATGCAAGGCTTGTAGGCAGCGATGAAAAACAGTGGCTTATTGTTACAAAAAGATTAGAAAAATTATTGGAAAACGATGCAGCAAATCAGGGGAACACTGCTGAAGTGGTTAGTAAGCTTAATGAATTTAAAAAAGATCCCAAAGCATGGCTACAGACAAATTTAAATCCATTAGCCTATGAATCAAAATGTAACATTGACTGGAATATTTACACACCTTATGCAAAATAAATTAAACATATAATTTATTCCATCATGTTATAAAAAGATTAGATCAGTAATATTATTATCTCATCACTTCCGGTTTTATGATGGGAAAAATCTTTACTCAGCAAGTAGAAAATATTTTACCAACTTTAACTAACAAAATAAAAGGAGAATAATATGAAAAATTATACTTTCATTGTTATATTCTTTCTGTTTATGGTTCCCTTATTCGCCCAGGTAGAGCCGGGGTGGGTATCGAGTGATAGTTCTATGATAATATTAAAAGGCAGCGGGAACGGCTGGACCTTCGGTGGAGGATCATGGTCGGCGTCAGGGCAGACTTTCCTGGCGTCAGGAATGGTTAATAATCCGCCGGATGATACTGCCTGGGCCAAATTAGATTTAGGATTATTTGCAGGCAAAGCAAAATATATTTATGTAATGTGGCATAAAAACGGGCCTTACAGGCCGCATGCCGCTCATTATGATATTTATGACTCAACAGATGTTAAAGTAAGCGCTATTGTTGATGAAACAAAACAAGCCAACGGCCTTGATCTTGCAAATGATGCTTTTTCCGGCTGGTACTGTCTTGGGGATAAAAAAATAACAATTACATCCAGCACAGTATTAAAGGCTTCTCAGGATGTGGCTTCTACTGCAAGCGAATATATGCAGACTGATGCAATCTTACTCTCGGATTACCCTATAATTGATAATACTTCTTTGGGTTCATCTGATAATTTCAGCAACATGATTTCTTTATCGGTTTCCGATGCTGGAGCAACCGGTATAGGCAGCCATTGGAGTAAGCAGGGCTTAAGCGAACAATATTCCACAACAGCCGGGGACACTGCAGTTGTTAAACTTGATTCTACTGTTTATTCGGATCTAAAAGCCGGTGATTACTATATTGATGTTTCATGGGCCTATTATGATGCAGATAGCTTGGATGTTATGAATGCCAAATATTCAGTAAATGGAATTGCCGTATCAGATACGATAAATCAAAATCGTGCAGCGGATAATCAAGCCGGTGCGTTTGTTCAGGGAAATTCTATTGGAACCTGGTCGGGCTTTTACCGCCTTAAAGGAACTTATACATATTCATCAACTGCTCCTTTGCAGGTCTCGATGCGTTATGATACTACTTACAGAGGCAGACTAATATGGAGTATGATACGGTTTGTTCCCGTAAAAACCGTTAGCCAGGTAATAGTTGTCCCTGACTGGTTTTCAAGCGACAGCTCTATGATGATAATAAAAGGAAGCGGAACAGGCTGGACCTTTGGCGGCGGGACCTGGAGCCCCTCAGGACAAACATGGCTGCAGGCAGGTATGGTTAATAATCCGTCTGTAGATTCTGCCTGGTCCGAATTAGATATGAGCTCATTCGCAGGACAGTCAAAGTACGTTTATGTTGTATGGCATGTAAGCGGTCCATGGAGGCCTCACGCTGCTCATTTTGAAATATACGATGCAAACGGCGTAAAGTTCAGCACAGTAGTAGATGAAACAAAGCATGCAGATGGCCTGGCTCTTACTAACGATAATTTCTCAGGCTGGTATTGTCTTGGCAATAAGAAAATAAGTATAACTCCAACTACAGTACTGAAAATGTTTAAAGATTCTACTGGTACCACATCAGAATATATGCAGAATGATGCAATTATGATTTCAGATTACCCGGTTATCAGCAGCACTGCACCAGGAGCAGTTAATAACTTTGAATACATGACTGCATTATCTACCACCGATACAGGCCCTACAGGCATAGGTAATCATTGGAGTATGCCCGGCTTAAGTGAACAGTATTCTCTTACAGCAGGAGATACATCAATTGTTCAGGTTGATACCACTTTTTATTCAGACTTCCCGACTGGATATTATAATGTTGAAGTGTCATGGGTATATTATAGTGTTGACAGTATGAATGTAATGAATGCCCGTTACATGGTAAACGGGGTTCTTGCAGCAGATACCGTTAATCAGAATAAATCAGCTTTAAATCAAAAAGGCGTTTTTGTCCCGGGTAATTCACTTGGCACGTGGTCTGATTTCTACAGGCTAAGCGGTAAATATTATTACTCACCCTCAACACCTATAAAAGTATCCTTAAATTATGATAATGATTCATACTCCGGATATGGTTTAGTTGCCGATATGATAAGATTTGTACCTGCAAGCAATGCAACATCCGTCAGCCAGGGAAAAAATCTGCTGCCGGATAGTTACAAGTTATATCAAAACTATCCTAATCCGTTCAACCCTTCAACTGTAATTCAGTACAATGTACCGAAATCATCCAAAGTATTAATCAAGGTATATGATATGCTCGGAAGAGAAGTAACTACTTTGGTAAACAGTAAGCAAACTGCAGGCCAGTATAACGTTGTATTTAACGGGAACCGGTTTGCAAGCGGTATATATTTCGTTAGAATGATTTCGGAAAACTATGTACATACGGTAAAAATGATGCTTCTTAAATAGTATCGCGAATATTTAAAGCATTATTAAGTAATACTATTAGTCAGCCGGTAAAATATCTTACTGGCTGACTATACATTTACTAAATCCTTTCAGATGTAAAATAAATAACTCAGTTTGCATATTAACAATTAACATTGTCATATTATTTATTATGAAAATAATTAATACTAATAAATTAAATCACCTTGCAAAAG
>JARLHB010000025.1 GCA_031292465.1 Ignavibacteriaceae bacterium | reverse complement strand
TTGGGGGCAGACAGGGCGCAATTAATGAAACAATTTATCGGTGAGTCAATCATAATTACAATAATTTCAGCGGTTCTGGCGCTGGTGCTGCTGGAATTATTCCTTCCTGAAGTGTCTTCAATAATTGACCGCCCCCTTCAAATTGGCTGGAATAACGCGTTTGAACTGATTCTAATGATTAGCGCAGTAACTCTTTTAGTGGGAATAATATCTGGATGTTATCCTGCATTTTTTATTTCGGCATTTAACCCTTCGCAGTTATTTGGAAAATTTACAGGGAAGAGTTACTCAATATTATCAATCACAAAATATCTTGTATTGCTTCAATTCACCGTTTCCACAATTCTGATTATTTCAACGATTGTTATCTCGCAGCAGATGGAATACATCAGGAATAAGAAATTGGGATTTGAAAAAGAAAATATTGTAGTAGTCCCTTTAAAAGAGAGTAGTACGAAGAAACAGTACGAAACATTTAAAGAATTACTATCCGGTAACAGCAGCATCATTTCATCAACCGCTTCATCAGTTTTGCCCGGTGATGTTAAAAGCTATACATCCGTAGAATGGCAGGGAAGCGGTTATGATAAGACTATGGATTTTATTTATGCTGATTATGATTTTGCTAAGACATTTAAAATTGAGTTAGTAAAGGGCAGGGATTTTTCAAAACAATATGGAAATGACTTTAAGGGCAGTTATATTCTTAATGAAGCTGCTGCTAAAAAAATAGGCTGGAAGAATCCGGTGGGCCAGGAATTTAATTCCTGCACACTTAATAAAGGAAGCGTTATTGGTATTGCAAAGGATTTTAATTATAAAGACCTTCATAATAAAATTGAGCCGCTTTTTATAGCGGTAAACCCCAACAATCCGGAATATTTGTCCATCAGAATGAATACTGCAAATATTCCTGCAACACTTAATTTTATAGAGAAGGAATGGAAAACTTTATTCCCGTCAAGCCCGTTTGAATATTATTCTTTTGACGGGCATTTGGATAAGTTATATAAATCTGAAATGAAACTTGCAGTCGTTTTTAAGTGTTTTACTTCACTTGCTATATTGATTTCATGCCTTGGATTATTCGGTTTATCTTCAGTTGCTGCAAAAAAGCGCTCTAAAGAAATTGTTATCAGAAAAGTAATGGGTGCTTCTATACTTAATGTCTTTTACAGTTTAACAAAAGAATTTATTATCCTTTCAATCGTATCGGTTATTATTGCAGCGCCGGCAGCATTATACCTGTTAACTAAATGGCTGCAAAACTTTGCTTATAAGACTAATCTAAGTGCATGGACAATAATAATTGTTGCTTTTTCATTACTTGTTTTATCAATGTTGAGTGTTGGATTTCAGGCTGTAAAAGCTGCGGTTGCAAACCCGGTGGATTCTTTAAGAAACGAGTAAATATTTTATTTAATACTGAATTGTTAATGAGGTGCAATAATGACTGATCTGTGTATTCCGTTAAGAGATTTTGGCGATCAGGAGATTGCAGAAATTCAGATTAAAGTAGGCAACAAACTTACAAAGATTAACTTCAGAGTTGAATTTTTTAAATGGGATGATAACAGCATTTCCCACGAAAAGAGAATTGAAAATTTGAAGTACGCAATTGAAAGTTACAATAAAAACTGGGAGCTTGTACATATTTATAATCCGCGTCCCGGTTCAAAATATATCCAGGCAATGTTCAGGCAGCGGCCTGTGAATTAATACAGTGTTCCTTTACCGCTTCCTGTTCCTTTTATTTAATCCTCTGTCTTTCGCAAGGGAAAGAATCTGCGCAGATAGACATCACGCAGGAAAATTCCACCCCAAGCCAGGATACCCATATAAACAGGGAATAGGATATTGCTAAAAAGCGGAGTTTCTATTCGCAGGTTAGATGCAACTGCGCCGCCAAGATACCCGGTAAGCAATACTGCGCCAAGTATTGATGTGTACGGGATAATATAAAAAATTACGCATATCAATAATATTATTTCTATTACGGGAATAGTTTCAGCCGGGTATCCAAGCTGGGTGCTTGCTTTTAAGACCTGATCGGCCTTTATTATTTTTGTAATGCTGTCAAAGAGCATAAATAATACCACTACTCCGCTCATTATGCGGCCGGTCCAGAGGCTTGCTTTTGAAACCGAACCATTTTTCAAATCTGATTGCATAAATATCTCCTTGTGCGGTTATTATATTTTATAACTTTATGGTTTAATTTTTATCACACATATAATGCAGCGCAACAACCCCCGAATGAAACGTCTTTGTGTCTATCAGTTTAAGATTAATCCTCTTATCCATGCTATCCAGCTGATCAGTATAAAAATCATGCAGTTCATCATCCGCGGCAACTGCTACCGTATGATCTGCAATATCATCAACGGATACATTTATTGAAAATATTAATTTTCTCATTGTAGATATACTTTGATATACCCTAAAACTTATTCCGGGTTATATTGCTGTAATACTATACCGCATTCAAATGCAATACTTTTTACAAGTTTAAGATTTAACCTGTTATTAAGACTATTAAAAATAGAAAGCCCGTTCCCAACAGCAGCAGGGTTTACAAAAAGATGGTACTCATCTATTAATCCCGCTTTTACTAAGGATGAAACAAAGCCTGCTCCGCCATATACAATTATGCCTTTACCGGGTTGTTCTTTTAGTTTAGTAATTTCATCTTCAAGCTTGCCTGTTGCAAGTGTGGTGTTTTCCCATACCGATTGATTAAGAGTCTTTGAGAAAACTACTTTGGGTATATCAATCATTTTTTTAGCAAAGGGGAAATCCGGATCATCAGGTTTTGTTAATAAATCCGTCCAGTACGAAACAAAGCCATCCGTCATTTTTCGCCCAAGCAGGATATTGTCAACAGAATCAGTCAGTTTATTAACATAATCGTTTATCTTATCGTCCCAGTTACACACCATCCAGTCCATTTCTCCATTTGGCCCCGCAACATATCCGTCAATTGATATTTGCACCTGCAATTTTAATTTTCTCATGCTAACCTCCAACGCTATGTAATTCAAAAAAATAAGGAGCCGGGGAGTTTAAAGCTGCTTAAACTCCCCGCAGATTTTGTGAATTTATTATTTTGAATTTTGAGCATGGTTATAGCTTATCATCCACTGAATTCCGAATTTATCCTGAAGCATTCCAAAATAAGCGCCCCAGAATGCATCGGCCAGCGGTACCGTTACTTTTCCGCCATTTGAGAGCCCGTTGAATAATTTTGTAGCTTCTTCTTTGCTTTCTGCCTCAACGGAAAGTTGGAAATTATCTCCGGCAGTAACTTTATGCCCCATTGATTCAAGCGCATCTGTTGCCATAAGTACGTTCCCTTTTCCCACAGGCAAAGCCACATGCATTATTTTATTTTTCTCATCCGAGCCTACTCTTTCTCCTTCCGGCGTATCTTTGAAGCGTGTCAGGTTAAGAAATTCTCCACCAAAAACAGATTTATAAAACATAAATGCTTCTTCGGTATTTCCGGCGAAGTTTAAATATGGATTTATAGTTGCCATTTTGCATCTCCTTAGATTTTATGAATTTATTATTATTGGTTTTGCGGATGTGTATAGCTTACCATCCACTGAATTCCGAATTTATCATTTAACATTCCGAAGTAAGCGCCCCAGAATGCATCAGCCAGCGGTACTGTCACTTTTCCGCCATTTGAGAGCCCGTTGAATAATTTTGTAGCTTCTTCTTTGCTTTCTGCCTCAACGGAAAGTTGGAAATTGTCTCCGGTAGTAACTTTATCCCCCATTGAATCAAGCGCATCTGATGCCATAAGAATGTTTCCTTTTCTTATAGGTAAAGAAATATGCATGATTTTTTCTTTTTCATCCGGGCCTACTTTTTCATTTTCAGGTATATCTTTAAAGCGTTTGAGGTCTAAAAACTCTCCGCCAAATACTGATTTGTAAAATTTAAATGCCTCCTCTGTATTTCCCGCAAAAATTAAATATGGGTTGATTGTTGCCATTTTGCATCTCCTTAGATTATTATTTGTATTAGTTAACTATGTATATAAATAATTTTCAAGTTCATCAGGAAAGATTATTTTAATAATGTATCTTATACAGGCTGATAAACATATGCTACAATGCAAGTGGGGAATGTTGTAATGTCTAAAAGTTTTAAATGTACAGGCTTGGGCAAGGCTGAAAATATTGGAAGGCCGCTGCCCAAAGCTACAGGATGAACCAGAAGCCTGTATTCATCAATTAGGCCGAGTTTTGTAAGGCTGCGGGCAAATTGCGCGCCTCCATGTGCAAGTATATAATTACCCTGCTGCTGTTTCAGATGAGCAATCTCTTCAGCAATATCTCCGCTTGCAACTTTTGAATTTGCCCATGATGTTTCCCATACAGACCTGGCATTTGAGGAGTAGCTGTCAGCCCGCCTGGCTCCGGATGCATCTTTAAATGCTGTAGTTGTGAACTCTCCTGCCTGAGAGGGTGTAAAGCCTTTTTGTGAAAATACAACTTTAGGAATTTCATTCATTGGTGCTGCAAACGGTTCTGTTGAAGCGGGCCAGTATGCCGCCATGTCACGGAATGTGCGGCTGCCCATAATGTGTACACCTGCCCCTGAAAGAATATTAACTACCCATGCTTTAGCATCAGCATCGACGCTCTTAAAAATCCAGTCAATCTCTCCGTTTGGCCCGCTCACAAATCCATCTATTGAAACAGACATCTTAAGAACTACTTTTCTCATCGTTAATCCTTTTTGTTATTCGCTGCTGTGTAATTATCAGCAGGTATGTTATTTCCATTCATTGTTTATTTAGTACAAATAATTGCTCTAATTCTCATATGCCCGCTTTAACGCGTCAATATCAAGCTTATTCATTTTAAGCATTTCTTTCATAACCTTTTGTGATTTTACAGGATCCGGATCGCCTAACAATTTGCCAAGAACAGTCGGGACAATTTGCCATGATACACCGAATTTATCCTTAAGCCATCCGCATTGAGATTTCTCGCCCCCGGCAGAAAGCTTTTCCCACAACTCATCTACTTCCTTCTGTGTTTCGCAGTTCACAAATAAGGATATAGCCAGGCTGAAGGGCTCTTTGTTGCAATCCATGGCCATGAATTCCTGCCCGTTGAGTGAGAATACCGCATGCTTAACTTTCCCTACAGGCCCTCCTTCACCGGGCACGAAGCGTTCTAAGCTGATGATGTCCGAAATATTTTTGGCATTTAAGGAAGAAAATATGGAAGTGTAATATTGCATTGCTTTTTCCGCCTGATCGTTAAACCATAACAGAGGCGCAATTTTTTGAGAACGGCCTGCAAGATTAAGCTGCCAGGACACGCCAAACTTATCCTGAACCCATCCATATCTTTTACTGAAAGGATATTTGTCTAATTCCATAAGACTGGTTCCACCTTCGGAAAGCTTTTCCCAGAGCTTGTTTATTTCATCTTCTGCACTGCAGTTAACGAAGAAAGATATTGAAGGCGAAAGCTTAAATATAGGGCCGCCGTTTAATGCCATTAATTCCTCACCGTATAAAAGAAATGAACCCGTTATAACAGTTCCTTTTTGCCCGGGCCCGGCCTCGCCATAACGCCTTAATGTTAGTGCTTTTGAATTATTTTCGCCTGAAGCGGAAGAAAAAGCCGATACATAAAAATTTATTGCATCCTCTGTCTGGTTATCAAACCACAGGAATGGAGTGATCTTTTTCATGATATTGTCCTTTCATATTAAATAAACCAAAACGGTTATTTATTTATCAGGCTCTTAATAATATTTTTCAATTGATAAATATGCCTTTGTGTATGATAGATTGCGAAATAGGCTGCTTCCGATCTTGTTAAATAACCCATGCCGGGAATTTCCAGTGTTGTGCACAATTCTGATAAGTCTAATGACTGAACTGATTGATTAAGCTTTATACGTATAGTTTCCAAAGTGTTTAATAAATCTTCTTTTTTATAATCTGTATTTTCCGGCATAATTGATTCTGCGGAATTGAATTTTATTTTGAAATTCAGAAAGATTGCTTCAATCTCTTTTACGTTCTTATACTGGTCTCTAAGTGTTTGTTCCACTTGTTCGTTTAGTAATGTTACAAATCCCAGGTTGGATTTAATTAAGTGCCGTGCTAATTGCCCCGCTGTCCAGCTTCCCTCAAAAGGGATAGTATTAATCTGTTTATAATCTAAGGGAGAAATTAATTCTGATAACTCTTTAAATGTAGTGTCTAATTTTAACGCAATGTTTTCGTCATGTACCTTCTCAGGATCAAGCCTTACCATGCATCGTACGTCGTTATCTTTAAGGTACATTTCTACACAGCATCCGTTCGGATCAATCAGAGGGTCGGATATCAGAGTCTCAAATGCCTTGCCGATGCTATGAGAATCTTTTTCGAAACCGGGAATACTGATACTAAGGTAAGTACCTTTTAGCACAGTAAAAGCGTCAAGGACTGTTTCCACGGCCTCGCCTTTATAAGCTTCTTCAGCAGCAGCTTTGTATACTATTTCTTTATTTTTGCCGGGATAAGAAATACCATATAAATTACGCTCTTCTGCTGCGGGCAGTTTCTTTTTCAATATCTTAAAAGCCTCCAGAACCCCGTCCGGAAAAGAGTTTGCCGTAACACAAATAAGGTTTATATCATTATGTAAAAAATATTTTTCCACAACGGTGTCCTTTCTATTAGATATCAATAATCCGCTTTACTGAAATGTGGTGCAAATAGATTCCCGTTATTTTAAATGCAAAAGGTGTAATTACGGCAATATGTGGGCTGATTGCGCCATGTGATTTTTAGCTCTAATTTGAAGATATTTTAATTTTGATTATAAATTTTTTATACCCTGAATTAGTTATAACAGTATTGACAATTCTGAATACAAAAATGAAGTGGAAAATATATTCCCTGGTATTTATATGTACCGGTATATTATTCTTATTGTTCATTAATCCGGCTCAAAACATTTACCTGGTTTTATAATGAAGGCCTGCAACTCCGCAGCCAAATGTTTTTACCTGAACAAGGTTCAGATTAATATTACCGGAAATGTTTTTAAATAACGGCAATCCTGTACCCAGAATAACGGGATTAACATTAATCCAATACTCATCAATAATGTTATGCTGCATAAAAACATGTGCAATACTTGCGCTGCCTATAAGCAGAAGATCTTTACCGGGTCTGTTTTTCAATTCAGACATTTCTTCAACAATATTATCTTTAATTATTCTTGTATTATGCCAGCTGGTATTTTGCAGGGACTTTGAGAAAACAATTTTCTCCGCCTTGTTAACCCAGTTTGCGTGCTCAATATCATGCCTGGATGCGCCCGGCTTATCAGCGGCTGTCGGCCAGTAGCTTTCCATCATTTCATAAGTTATTCGCCCGTATAAGGCTGCATCTGCACTCTTCGTAATTTCTCCTACATAATCTGCAAGTTCCTCATCAAAGCGTATCCAGTTTATTTCGCTTTTTGACCCGGCCATAAAACCGTCAAGTGAAACGTGCTCTAATAAATGTATTTTTCTCAATGTATCCGTCCTTTGTTCTAAGAGTTATTAATTTGATAATGATTGAGCAAATATATTAGCTTAAAGTTAGCATAGTGAGGTGTGATTACGGCAATATGAGGGGTTGACTGCGACATGTGATTTACATAATTTCGCACTCATGAAACATGTATCCATACTTATACCACGCGGACATACCAGCTTAGTAAATATTGAAGGGACTCATCAGATTTTTTCGCAGGTAAATAGTTTCTTAATTGATGCGGGAAAGGATCCTTTATTTAATATTCAATTAGTTGGCCTAACAAAGGAAACAAAGCAAGCTACCGGTTTGTTTACGGTTAACCCGGATGTTCTTGTCCGGGATGTAAAAAAGACCGATCTTATATTTATTCCCGCCATACACGGCAATCCGAATCAGAACCTTGAACTTAATAAGGAATTCATTCCCTGGATTATAAATCAATATAAAGACGGCGCAGAAATTGCAAGCTTTTGTATAGGCTCTTTCTTTCTTGCCTGTACCGGTTTATTAAAAGGCAAGCAATGTACCACGCATTGGGCAAGTGCAAATGAATTCAGGAATATGTTCCCGGATGTGAATTTGCTGGATGATAAAATTATGACCGAACAGGACGGCATTTATACGAGCGGCGGCGCTTATTCATATCTTAACCTGCTTTTGTATCTTATAGAAAAATATGCCGGGCGCGAAATGGCTGTGCAAATTTCCAAGATATTTATGATTGATATAGACAGGAACAGCCAGTCGCCTTTTATTATGTTCAAGGGACAGAAAGGGCATGATGATGAGCAGGTAAAGAAAGCTCAGGAATATATTGAAAGCAATTTCAAGGACAAAATAACTATTGAACGATTAGCGGCAATACTTGCAGTAAGCAGAAGAAGCCTTGAGCGAAGATTTAAAAAAGCCACATGCAATACGGTAACCGAATATATTCAGCGTGTAAAAATTGAAGTTGCAAAACAGAACCTGGAATTACCGCGTGAAAATGTTAATGAGGTTATGTCTAAAGTCGGCTATACAGATCCAAAAGCATTCCGCGCCGCTTTTAAAAGAATTACCGGGCTCTCCCCAATACAATACCGCAATAAATATATCCGCCAGGTAGCGGCATAAATATCTTTTGCCGTGATATAATTTTTACGAGGAATTAGTTAACGGCTAAACATTCATTTAATTATTATATCAAAATCATTTAATAGGGAAACGGCTTCAGGCATTGAGAAAACAGTTTTTTTAAGCTTGTTGTCTTTAGGATTAATATTGTAATTAAATGCCTCCGAGAAATCGGCATAAGCCAGGTTGGTAAATGAAAACCTGCTGCCTAAAAGATCAGTATTTGTAAAAACGGCTTTGGATAAATCAGCCTCAACAAAATCCACATTTTGAGCGGAGCAATTAATAAGATTAATCGAACGAAGGTCCATTTTATAAAAAACGCTGTTGTCTATTTTAGAATTAACAAATTTAAATGTACTGGGCCTTCGTACCTCGCGCCAGTCTATACCCACGGATTTGGAATCTTTAAAATAAGTACTTAAAAATTTAGAGCCCTTTACAATAGAAAGGCTTAAATCGCTTGCAGCAAAAGTGCAGTTATCAAATTCACAGGAAATAAATTTAACCTTGAAAAAGTTGCATGAAGTAAATTTGCACCTGTAAAACTCTTTTCCCTTCAATTCTCCGTTTGCCAGGTCAAGGCCTTTAAATTCTGTTTCCTTGTAATAAGGTTCGGTTAGTTTATTAAGTTCGTTTTTATTTTGTTCTTCAAATAATGATAAATCTGCCATTGGTATAATTTCTAATATTGAGTATTCAAATATTGGTATTGTTAATGAGAAACGGAAAATAAATAAGGGGATAATAAATTATATTATTAACCCGTTGTTCGAAATTAATATATTTATTGTATTATCGAACATGGACGTGGGTATCTTATTCTAGTATAGTACGTAAAAGCAATAGCGGCATAGTGTAACACACCATGTCACCCCGCTGGGGTTTTAATATTTTCTGTTTTACATATGCGCTACAAGCATTTCACCCCTACCGGGGTTAAAAAATTACACTATAATATTATTTAGCCAAAGAATATCTCTTATTTTCTATTTTGAACAACGGGTATTATTATTGATTTCGATGCTGCTTAATTGTATCGAAACAACAAGGTTGTTCTATGCCGCTTCTAACGAAGCTATTTGTTTGTTTATTGCTTTTAGTTACTACTGATATTTCGCCGCTCTGCCGCCTGGAATATAAATATCGGTCGTACGGGATTAAAATATAAATTGTTCTATGAATGACAGACCGAACTTTTGATTTCACCGCAGAGCGATGCTACATCAGTAGCAGTCAATGGAAGAGATACAGGGCCAGAGCTCCAGCGGAGCGAAACAGAATATTAAAAAGCATAGCCATAACATTTTAATTTCGAACAAGGGATTTTATTTATATTTTTATAGTAAGAAATTTAACAGTTTCTCTTTGGCTGCCATGCCAGTAAAAAATAACAACAGGAACCGAAAAATGAAAATACAATATTTACTTTTATTTATTCTTTTCGCCTTTTCATCTTTTATATCAGCGCAGGCTATAAGCACACTTACCCCGGAACAGAAAGCATGGATTGCAAAAGCCGAATGCTCTGAAAGTAACGGGTGGACTTACCTGCACATAGAAGGCACGCCGCAAGAACGCGGTTTTCAGCACGGCTACCTGCTTGCAAAAGAAATTAAAGAAGCAATAAGAGTTTTAAGCATTGAATGGAATTACCGGACTTCCATGGGATGGGCGTTCCTTGTAAAGAAAGCCGGGGAAATGTTCACTCCAAAAGTTGACGAAGAAGATCTGGCTGAAATTGACGGAATAGTAGAAGGGATGAACGCTGCGGGAGATTCTACAAGCAGGGATGAAATAGTAACATTAAACGGAAGCATGGAATTGTTCGGCTATTGGTGGCCATCCGTAAAAGATTCATTGAAAGTAAATTCAATTGAACGGAAGAAAGAATCGTGCAGCTCTTTTATTGCAACAGGCAGTATGACCGCTGACGGCGGGATTGTACTTGCCCACAATACAATGACCGGATACCAGGAACCGTTCTGTAATATCATTATGGATATTAAGCCTGAAAAAGGGCACAGGATTTTAATGCAGGCAGAAGCCGGATTTATTCACAGCGGTACCGACTTCTTTATTACCGATGCAGGGCTTGTCGGATCTGAAACAACTATAGGCGACTTCTTTCCGTTTGATGAAAAAGGAGTGCCGGAATTTTCGCGTATGCGCCATGCAACCCAGTATGCAAATTCAATTGAAGAATGGTGCGATACCATGAAAAAGGGAAACAACGGCGGTTATGCAAATGCCTGGCTGCTTGGCGATATAAACACCAATGAAATTGCAAGACTTGAGCTTGGATTAAAATATGTTGGTTATGAAAAGAAAAAAGACGGTTATTTTATTGGTTCCAATGTTGCGGAAGATTTAAAGATTCTGCGCATGGAGACAAAGAGCAATGAAACAAATATAAAACAGTCATCCGTTGCAAGGCGGGCTCGGTGGAAACAATTAATGAAACAGTACGCCGGCAAAATAAATGTTGATGTTGCTGAAAAATTTGAAGCGGATCATTATGACATGTATATGAATACAATAGCGCCGGGCGGCCGCAGCCTGTGCGCCCACTGGGACCTTGACGCGCAGTTGTCAGGCGTTGATGATCCGTATTCACCGGACGGTACTGTTGATGCAAAGGTAGTTGATTCTAAAATGGCTAAGCAGATGTCGTTTGCAGCAAGATGGGGCGCCGCATGCGGCACCGCTTTCGATGCAAAAAAATATCTTGAAGAACATCCGCAGTATGAATGGGTAAAGAGCCTGCTTAAAGACCGCTCATCAGAACCGTGGACGGTGTTTAAGATAAAATAAAAGTGTATTGTTTTATTAAGCAGGGATTTGATTAATCAAATCCCTACATTTTACTTACGCAAAATTTTGTAATTGTATAACATTCCCCCCGGAAACAACAAAAGCCGCATTGCCGGTAAACATGTGCTTTACACTTCCCTCTGAATAAATCATTTATAATAGTATAACCTTCGGCTGCTTGAAAAAGTGCCGAATAATGCGTAATTTTTTTATTAGTACCGAGGGATCTATTTTCAATATAAAAAATTGAGGGAAACATGAAAAAAGCGGGCATACTATTTTCTATTTATATTATACTATCCTCAGTATCATTCAGCCAGACCTCCATATTCCAGTCCGGGCCGGAAATGAATACTAAAAGGATGGGACAATTCTCTTTTACCCTACCAAACGGAAATGTTGTTTTAATCGGCGGGCATGGAACTAATTTCGTCTCATTAAACACCGCGGAAATTTACAACCCCACACTCAATAAATTTACGCAGTCATCTATGCAGTACATTCATGATATGGCGGCTGCATGTGAATTGAGCGACGGGACATGGCTTATAGCCGGCGGCTCCACAGATTTAGGCGTTGCCCCGGGGATTACCGGTGCGGAAATTTTTAATCCCGCCGATGGAAGTTTTACAGCATGCAACTCTTTGGTTTATCCACGGTGTATTTCCACCGCCGTACGTTTAGCAAACAATGATGTGCTTATTGTCGGCGGATGGTATAACCAGACAAGCGCAACTTACGGTGAATTATATGAGGCTTCAAACAAGACTTTTTATGCAACACAAGCATTGCTTACTCCAAGAGCTAATGCCATGGCAATTGCCACAACAGACGGCGGCGCTGTAGTTTTTGGCGGGTGCCAGATTTACGGCAGCGGCCTTTATGAAAGTGTCGAGTATTACGATCCTTCTACAGGTTTATTCAGCCTGTTACAAAACACTTTGTTCCCTGCGGACGCCGGCTGGTATATTGAAAACGAATGGTTCATGCGACCAATGTCCCAGCAGCGAATGAAGAACGGCGAGTATTTAATAAGCGCCATTAGGTATTATGCCGATTCTACGGTTTATACGCTTGGCACATTTAATCCTGATACAAAGACATTTGCAAAAATGGACCTTGCAACTCCTTTGCCAAATACCGGTGACGGCGTTTCGTTTTTTAAAGGGCCGCTTCTTGATACCGCAAAAAACTTTGCATATTGGCTTGCAATAAAAAATAATACAGACCCCTGGGAAATGCAGTTATATACAATAAACCTTGCTAATAAAACATGGAAGACAAGCGGGTTTTATACAACAGATTATTATTGGACATCTGCCAGTATAAATCTGCTGCCTAACGGAAATATCCTAATTTCAGGGGGAACCACAAGCAGCGACTATTATACAAACTTTAATCCGGTTGACAGTACAATAATTATAACCGGCAGCGTAACAGGCGTAAATGATAAGCAGGCTAATCTTCCGTCGCAGTTCAGTTTAAGCCAGAATTATCCGAATCCTTTTAACCCGGTAACGATTATAAATTATTCGGTGCCTAAATCCGGTATAGTTACAATAAGCATTTACGATATACTCGGCAGGGAAGTAAAAGCTTTGGTTAACGAAGAAAAAACTCCGGGTAATTATTCTGTGCAGTTTAACGGCAGTAATTTATCAAGCGGAATATACTTTTACCATATGCAGTCCGGTAATTTTACACAGACAAAAAAACTTGTACTGATGAAATAATTTCCTGATAAGTAACTGCTAATGAACCGAATATTTTGTTTAATAAAATCGTAGGGACTTGATTTCAGCCAAAGGCTGATCCGCCTCAGGAGGAAATCAAGTTCCTACAATTTTAAACATACTTTGCGTAACTTCAGTTAACTTGTTTGATAAGGCGGAGGGTTACAACCTCCGCCTAAGTATTTATCCCTCCTGCATTTACTATCCCTGAATCAAACCTATTAATTTTTCCTAACAAAAATTAGGTGGATTAATTGCTTCCTTTTTCTTTATTCGTACCCGCCAAAACAAAACTTAATTGTAAGGAAGTACGATGGAAAATTTAAGTTCAATAAACGATTCTGTTCGGCACCAATTAATAAGCCTTGAAAGAATAAGCCGGGAAATAAAAGCGCTTATTCCGGACAGCAAACCGGAATACCTGCTGAAGGAAAAGCTTAATGAAAAATTTTTAACAGTAGTAGCAGACCTTATGGCTGTTTCCGACTTCCTTTTTGAAGCATCATTCTGCATGAATAACGCGGATATTAATCTGCTGCTGGAAGTTACTAAGTATGAGGGGTAGCGTGTGTTATATAGGAAAGGACACACCCTGCCCACCGGGTCAGTTGCAGAACTATTTTATTCATAACATTGCCCCAACTTTTGGCATAGCCATTTCTTTGGAATAAGTCGGGGGAAATAAGAGCTCAAAACACTGGGCTTTAGCCACATCTTAGCCGTTATGATGTGGCTAAAGCCAATAATTTATTCATAGCACAAACCCCCGCCGTAAAGAGCCTGTGTGAAAATTAATTTTGCATGAATAATTATGCAGTAAATAATTTAATTAACTTCTTGCACAGGGAGTGGTAAACTGTTGAAACAGTTAGGGAAATATTGATTGTATTATTAACACCGCGATTAATCGCGGTGTTAATAATAAAGCCAAAACATTTTCAACCGTTTTAACGGTTTACCCCGCTCTTATAGTTGCGAGAGTAAAAGCAAAATAATGTATAATTGTAATTTTGTTCCGAATTTTCACACAGCCTCTTTACGGCGGGGGTTTATGTTAAGAATAAAT
>JARLHB010000180.1 GCA_031292465.1 Ignavibacteriaceae bacterium | reverse complement strand
TGTATGCGTCTGCAGTTCCTAAATCCGAATTCATAAACGGGCACCACATAAACGGCAGCTTTTCACCGGTAGAAGTTAAATGATCAAGCTGTATGTTCATCCCGGTATACAACTCCTTCTGCTTTGCTTCAGTTGCAAAGCTTATATTATCAATTTCATAAGCCCAGTACCAGCCGTAAAATGCATCGGGGTACTTACTCTTATAATGGCTCCATAATTCATCGCAGACATTATTGTCGGATTCCATCTGGTTGTAGAACCATGTCGTATCCGCTCCATGAGCTTTCCACCAATTCTGGTTCATCGCTATTCCGATGAATACTTTAATGCCGGC
This sequence comes from Ignavibacteriaceae bacterium, assembly GCA_031292465.1. Taxonomy (GTDB): domain Bacteria; phylum Bacteroidota; class Ignavibacteria; order Ignavibacteriales; family Ignavibacteriaceae; genus FEN-1297. Next base: position 5,971 of record JARLHB010000180.1, on the reverse strand, counting down.
GGCTTCAGCATTTTTCAGGCACCTGTCAACCATATCGTCACCGTTAAGCGGGCTGTACAATACAGTATTGGGAATAGTTGAAGGGTACAGAGTTATTATTGTGTTATCTGCCTGCCATTCTGCCACCGGCCCGATTATAAGATAATGCATCCCGGCATTTTTCATCATAGTAAATTCCTGCTGCCACCTTGCATCAGACCACCTGGCGCAAAGCCACTCCTGAATAAATGAGCCATCCATTGCGGCTTTAGCTGCCCCCGCCATGCTAATAGTTGGCATTAGTAATAATGTCAACAATAATATTTTGCTCAGGAAAGACAATACTTTTTCCATTATGTTTTTATTATTGTTAAAAACATATCCTGATATTTTATTTTGCATTAAAAACTTCTCCTTCTAATAATTTTATAAAACAGCCTTGAACTATTTTAATAAGATCATCTTCTTTGTGTCTGAATAGCTGCCTGATATTATTCTATAAAAATAAACGCCGCTGGGTAGTGTTGAAGCATTCAAATCAATTGAATAGCTCCCGGCTTCCCTCTTTTCATTTACCAAAGTCTTTACTTCTTTGCCCAGCATATTGTATATCTTTAGCGTTACGTTGCCTTCTTTTGCTATTTGATATCTTATTACCGTTGATGGATTAAACGGATTGGGATAGTTCTGCATCAAAGCATATTCTTTAGGGACATTATTCGTCTCCTCAACACCTGTTGCATTGCCGTTCCGGACTTCATATTCATCATCAAACGTCCATGAACCGCCCGGGGTAACACTGAACTTTACATAGCTTGTATAGACGCCATTAGTTAATGTGCAAACACATTGTACAGAAGAAGCTGCCGTCCCAACTGCAATAGTAGGAATTGACAGATATCCCACATCTGTAAAACTAGTACCGTTTGATGAAACAGATACTTTTACCTGGGCCGGTAAATAAATTGATGCATATGAGTCATACAGGAAATAACCAGCAAACTGTTGTACAAGTTTGCTTCTGCCTACGTTAATAATGATATCGCGTTGAGTTTTACTTACATCATATACACCTTCCCACGCAGGATCTCCTTTAGAATTTATACGCGCAAAACTCCCGTTTGTTAATTCTTTGTTATTCGAATCAGGGTAAATTGAATCTGCCGGTATTGAAACTGTATAGGAACAGCCGACAGAAATTTTATTTGTAAGAAGAGCTATTTCGCCTGAATTTACAGTTACAGAATCTGTTGCTGTTGTATTATTAGCAAAATCATATGCCTTTACCTGGTAAGTATAATTCGTGTTGGCACTTAATCCCTGGTCTGAAAAAGTAGTTGCCAAAGGAGTACCTGTACCACCGTTTAATACGGGTACCTGTTCTTTTTTAATCTGAACACCATTCCTGTAAATATAGTAGCCGCATATGCCTATGTTATCTGTGGAAGCATCCCAGCTTAAATTAACCGTACCGTTTGCTTTTACCGTTGCAGTAAAGTTTGCCGGAACTGATGGAGGTGTGGATTCAAGGACGCCATTATTAAAATAATCTACATAAGTGTTATGAAAACCTGGATTTAAATTATAAGGGCTGTCATAGTGGCAGTATGCAAAGGTAATATAATTATCAACATACGGCTGTTCGTCTTTTAATTGTTTAACCACACGGTCAATTGTTGCAGATGTCCAATCACTTTGAACAAATGTTTCTACATCAGACCAGAATAGCAGACCGGACTTTGTATCAACTGCCTTGCGCAGAGCTGCAAACCATTCCGGAACCTGAGAAATATCAAGCCCACCGGCTCCTACACAATCTTGCGGGCAAAATATATCACCTGTTGTAATATGAAGCTTGGAAAATACGTTTTCCCACAGCGCCTGGTATGCCTGCGATGTTCCGAGTTTTGAGTTCATAAACGGACACCACATAAACGGAAGCTTAATGTTTGCCGCCGTTAAGTGATCTAATTGTATGTTCATTCCTGTTATCAGTTCATTCTGCTCTGCATCTGTTGCAAAACTTGCATTATCCACTTCATAAGCCCAGTACCAGCCGTAAAACGTATCAGGATATTTACTTTTATAAAGTGAATACACCTCATCGCACACCGTATTGTCAAACTTCATTTGGTTGTAAAACCAGGTTGTGTCTGAGCCGTGCGCGCTCCACCAAAGATCGTTTGAGCTTATAGCTATAAAAACTTTTATCCCGGCTGCCTGTGCATTCCGCAAACATACATCAACCATATCCTTACCATTAAGTCCACTGTCCAGTACAGTATTCGGCAAGGATGAAGGATAAAGGGTTTTAGTTGTCTGCCCGGCAGCGCTCTCTGCAACAGGGCCGATAACAAGGTAATGCATACCTGCATTTTTCATTGCGGTAAATTCCTGCTGCCATCTTGCATCTGTCCATGAACCGCACAGCCACGCCTGGACAAATGAACCATCCGCAACCGCTTTGCTGGCGCCGGCAAAGCCGGCATTAGATAGTAACATGAAAAATAAAAGGAGTATGATCACAAAGGGATTTAAATTTTTCTTATTTATGTTCTTTTTCATTTTGTTCTCTTTCAAAACAATGATATTGCTGTTTAGACACTCTACACTAATGATATAATTAATTCAATATGCTATTTTAGCAGCAGCATTTTCTTTGTAGCAAAATAACTGCCTGTCTTAATTTGATAGAAATAGACACCGCTTGGAATCGATGAGGCATTAAAATTAATCGAATAACTTCCTGCAGGTTTTTCTTCATTTACCAGTGTTGTTATTTCTTTGCCTAAGACATCAAATACCTTAAGTGACACATTGCCTCTTTTTATAATTTCATAGTTTATTATAGTTGATGGATTAAAAGGATTGGGATAATTCTGCTTCAGTGAATATTCCTTTGGTACTTCCTGAACATCATTTACTCCCGCAGAATTATTATTACGTATTTCATATTCATCATCAAACGTCCATACACTGCCTGGAGTAACGCTGAACTTTACATATCTTACGCTTGCAGCGTTTGATAACGTGCAAATACATTTGCCTGAAGAAGCACTGGTACCGGAAGCAATTTGTGGTATGCCAAGATTTCCGGCATACGTAAAATCGACATTATTTGTAGAAATTGATACGCTTACCTGCTTTGGCAGACTTATAGAGGCAGTGGAATCATACAGGAAATACGCTATAAATTGCTGCACAGGTTGCTCACTTCCAAGATCAATTGTAATATCCCTTTCAGCCTCATTCGCATTATAATATCCTTCCCAGGCCGGATCTCCTTTGGAAGTAAGACGTGCAAAACTGCCGTTAGTTAATTCTTTATTGTTGATGTCGGGATACGTTGGATCTGATGCAGAGGATACTGTATAAGAACATCCCTTGTTAATTTTATTGGCAAGATAAATAATGTTACCCGGATTAAGAGTTATTGAAGCGCTCTCTGACAAGTTATTTGCAAAGTCATATGCTTTCACTTCATATATATAATCTGTGTTGGAATTAAGAACTACATCGGTTAAAGTTGTTGCCAGTGCCGGACTTGTTACGCCGACCGGAACCTGTTCTTTGCATATTTGTATTCCATTACGATAAATCTTATACCCGCATATGCCTATATTATCAGTAGAAGCATTCCAATTTAATTTAACAACGCCATCGGAATTAATTGTCCCCGTTAGGTTTGTTGGTACAGAAGGAGGAGTTGATTCGACTACCCCGTTCTTCAAGTAATCCAGGTAGGTTGTTTGAAATCCGGGATCTACATTATAAGGACTATCGTAATGGCAATACGCAAATGTAATATAATTTTCCACGTACGGTTGTTCTATTTTCAATTGCCTTACAAAACGGTCAATTGTTGCAGAGCTCCAATCACTTTCAACAAATGTCTCTACATCGCTCCAAAACGCTAACCCGGGTTTAGTGTCAACGGCTTTACGCAGAGCTGAAAACCATTCATCAACCTGATCAATTTTTAGACCTCCCGCACCCACACAATCCTGAGGAGCAAATATATCACCCTGTACAGTATGCAGATTAGCAAAAACATACTCCCACATAGCCTGATAATCCTGAGATGTTCCTAATTTTGAAACCATAAACGGGCACCACATAAACGGAAGGTGTTCATTTGCAGCTGTTAAATGATCTAACTGTATATTCATAGCATGAATTAATTGATCCTGCAGTACCTGGGTTGTAAAGCTTACATTTTCAATTTCATAAATCCAATACCAGCCGTAAAATGCATTAGGATATTTGCTTTTATAACGATTCCATACCTCATCACATACCTGGTTATCAAATTCCATCTGGTTATCCATCCATGCTGAGTATTGCCCGTATGATGCAGCCCATTGAGGATTATAACTTAAACCAATAAATACTTTTATACCTGCTGCTTCCGCATTTCTAAGACAATTATCCATCATATCATGGCCGTTGAGGTAACTAAACATTGCCGTATTTGGTAAAGCCGAAGGATAAACAGTTTGAGTTACCTGGCCTGTTTCGCATTGCACAATTGGCCCTATGATAAGATAATGCATTCCTGCATTTTTCATTGCTGTAAATTCCTGCTGCCATCTTGCATCAGACCAGGAACCGCAAAGCCATGTCTGTACAAAAGAACCATCCGCAATAGCTTTGTCCGCACCTGCATATGCAGGGGTCGACAAAGTAATTGTAAACAGAGTAATTATTCCTAAAATGAACAGTATTGTTTTTTTCATTTTGCCTGCCTGAATATCAAGGATACATTTAAATTCTTCATTCTGCATCTTTAATTTTCTATACCGGGATTATTCTCCGGTAGCAATTCTTTTTCCGCTTTCGGAAAGTATTTTATTCAGTAATTATTTAATACGTTTTTCAGGGAACTGTTTTTCGGAGTCTATTTGTTTTCTTCTTTACATATATGCGGCGAATGCTTAATATGATTTAGAATATGATGTGGCATCAAAATAAAATCAAATTATTTTGTCTTACAATTTTTTGATAAAAAGTATACGCTGCTTTTCTCAATAATTAAAATCCTTAATGCCTCTTATGAAACCCGGATTTTAATTCCCCGAAATTATAAAAAGTGAGCCGAAACTATTTTCATAGCCCCGGCTTACTTTTGTGTTTAGTGATGAACCGATTTATAATTATAACTAACAACTAACTAACTAAAATTTTCAATTTATCCTGAGTTGCATAGCCATATTTTAATTCAGAACAGAAAGTTTATTTTTATTGTCTTTTTTATCTCTATATCCCTCTGAATAATCAGTAAGAATATTTTACTTTAAAATTTTAGTTCATAAAAAAAGACGCTCTTGTTAAATTATATTCAAGCAGAGAGCCTGTCTTCTTACCTTATAACAGGCTCTCCAACTTGAACATCAACTAACTACTAACTATAACTAAACATATTTTTCTGTTCCACACCAAATTACTTCATCAGAATCATTTTCTTGGTAGAATTGAATGACTGTGATTCAAGTCTGTAGAAATAGATACCACTTGCTACACTGTTTCCAAATTCATCTTTACCATTCCATGTAGCACTGTAAGAACCGGCTTTCATATCGCCATTCATAAGTGTTTTAACTTTCTGTCCGAGTAAGTTGAAAACAACTAATTTAACGTTTTCATTTTTAGCAATACCAAATTTAATGGTAGTTGTCGGGTTGAAAGGATTAGGGTAAGCATTAGATAATGAGAATGAATAAGGATTCTGAGCTGAAGTTTCTTTAACAGCGGTCGGAATTCCAAACCAGCTATAATCTCCTACTGGTTTACCGTCTGTAGCAGCTGTTTTAAGAGCAGTGTTGGTATATTGCATATCAGCAGATTCTGGAAGAGGCCATACTGGAATCCAGTTGCTGCCGTCAGTCGGCATTACGTTATTCTTATAACCCCAAATGTCTGTTGTTTCTGTTCCATTAAGAACTTCTGCAACATATGTAAGTAAACTAACAGCGCCGCTGGAATTTCCACTTGT
>JARLHB010000179.1 GCA_031292465.1 Ignavibacteriaceae bacterium | reverse complement strand
CTTTTGCAGGCTCCGGGTAGCGGCTGTAAAAAAATCCGTCTTTATACCAAGCCATTCCTGAAAACTTTATCCATTTCAGGTTGTCGCTAAGTTTTTGCTTTGTTGCAACATCCATAACGGAAAATTCATTCCAGTCAGAGCCGCCGGATGCAGTGCCGTAAGCAAAATATTTCCCGTCTTTGGATACTGTATAAGTCGATAGTGAAACAGTTCCATCGGAAGATAATTTATTCGGGTCTAAAAACAGTTCAGGTTTTGCATTCAGATCGTCCTGAATATACAATACACTTTGATTCTGCAGGCCGTCATTTTTAAATACAAAATAATGCGAACCTCCCTTGAATGGAGCGGAGTATTTAGGATAATTCCAGAGTTTCTCAAGGCGGTCTTTTATCTTATTTCTGAAAGGTATCTTATTCAGGTAATCAGATGTAACTTTGTTCTCTTGTTTTACCCATTCTTTTACCGCTTCTGCAGTATCGTTTTCAAGCCAGCGGTAAGGGTCTTTTACCTCTGTGCCGAAATAATTGTCTTTTACGTTACCTTTGTTTGTTTTGGGATATTTCAATGATTGCGGATAAATTGTCATATTAATAACCAATAAGAAAATTGATAAGGAAAATAATTTAATATACATGAAAAACTCCATTTGAGTTTATAAATAGTATAGTAATAATAATAAAAATGTCCGCTAATAGGCAAAAAATATATTTACAGAAAATTATTTTATAATTTTAGATGCCTTTACGAAATTTATGAAACGCAATAATTGTGATTTGAGATATGACTGTTTTGACAAGGAAGGTTAAATGTGTTATAATTTAAAACTAATTAAAATCTATTTATAATTTAATAAAAGGAGAAAACTATGCCGGTAAGAAAAGCAAATTCAGAATGGCGCGGAGATCTAAAAAGCGGTAGCGGTAACATCAGTACAGAATCAGGCGTTTTAAAAAGTGTTGCATATAATTTTGTATCAAGATTTGATAAAGGTAATGAAACTAATCCTGAAGAATTACTTGGGGCTGCTCATTCCGCATGTTTCTCAATGGCTCTTTCACTTATGATATCAACCGCAGGTTATAAAGTAAATTTTGTCAGGGCTGAAGATAAAGTTCATATTGATAAAGTCGGAGACGGGTTTTCTATTACAAAAATAGATATTCATTGTGAAGCCAGCATTGAAGGCATAGATTTGGATACGTTTAATAAATTAGCGGAAGATGCTAAAAAAGGCTGCCCGGTTTCAAAAGCATTAGCAGGTGTGGAATTTAGTCTTACTACCAACCTTCTGAAATAAGCTTATAATACAATAGATACTTATAAACGGATGCTCAGTAATGGCATCCGTTTTTTATTTTAAATGTTTATCAGGCTAATAGATGTTCAAATTCTTTGTGGCGCTTAATAAATGTTGCTACATATGAACACGTCGGGATAATTTTAAGATTATTTTCTTCCGCAAAGTTTAATCCTTTGCGGACAATATCTCCCGCCAGGCCGCGGTCTCTTAATTCCGGCGGCACATATGTTTTAAACAATTCTATAGTATTTTTATCTTTTACTAAATACCGCAAATATGCTTCACTGCCGTCTACAACCGTATAAAATTTATTATCGGTTTCATCGTGCTTAATCTCTGCGCTCATTAAATCTCCGAATAAATTATTATTTGTTATTACAAACAGTTTTAAAATAACACTAATTTAATTTTAGGTGTGTCATTTACATCAACAGCCGTGAGTTTATAATCAAGCGTGCAAATTATGATAAAAAAGCAGAAGCCTTTCCCATTACATGATTGAATGAGCTATCAACCTGGGTTTGGTACTTTTCTAATATCGGGAATGGGGTTACATGGTTGTAAGGGTATTCAAAATCTAATACATCAACATGAGTTTTTAAGCTATTAAATCCACCCGTAAGATTATTTGTTACTCCAACCGGGGGAACTACCTCATCATGAACCAGTGTTATAGCGTGTATTCTTTCCTGTATTTGGGCAAGCCGTTTTTCGCGTAAATCCTTATAATGGTCAAGGCTGATTAAGGATTGGAAATGGCTGTTTACAATTGGTACATCTCCAAAGTAATGCTCAAGCCTTTTCTCAAGCAAAGGCTTGTTCTCAAGCTGCCCTTCAAAATAATTTACTAATGATTTGGACGCTCTCATATCGATTATATAACGGGATATGGGCAGCATATTATCAAACGTAGCACCGCTGCAAAATAAAACAAGACGTGAATTATCTAACTCCTTATATGGATTGTCCATCATAAGCAGCAATGAGAAAAATCCACCAATAGAGTAGCCGAAGAAATCAATATCTGTATCCTGCGGAATATTTTTATCAAGGCCGCGCCTGATTGATTTTAGCAAACTGCAAAAGTCCCGGTATGTTCTAAACCCGGACAGGAAGAACCTTTGCGGGCTGGATTCAAGCCTTTCACTTATTGCAGCGTTTATAAAAGAAGTTTGGGCATTGGGTAATTTTTTAGCTCGCTGTATAGCTATTTTGTTCATTAAACGGGAATCAGACCATGCATAAGGTGCCCTGTTCATATGGAATGCTATCGGAAAGAGTACAACAGTTTTGCCGGTTTGCCTTGTAAGTTCGTAAGCCCATGGGAAGTATTTATCCCATCTTTTTTCATTTAAGCCGTGGAATAAGAATATTATACCTTTAGATTGTGAGCCGGATATATTCTCCATTGTATAATATTCAAAGGAATTATTACTTGAAATGCTGCTGTCGTTAATACCGGATACTAAGTTAGTATCTGGTGTCTCATTATTAATTTCTTTTGCCTGGCTGGTTATGTTCGGACTGAAAGCTCCCGTAGTCATTAAATCTGAACTTGTTGAAGTGAAGTATCTTTTACGTATTATAATTGAAAGGTCCGGCAATTCTGTTTCAACAGACACAGTTTCAAAAGCATCTTTCAGCCTTTTATATAAGTTGTGATAGACCATGTTTAAGTTCTTTTCCCAATTCCCGGAACTTACCGGAGTATAAATAACCGGTTGTTGTGTTAATAAAGATTGGTATTGCAGCGTAAAAAATACTTGATAAATATAAATTTCAAACAACCAATTATTGCAAATTTCAATTAAAAATTACACTATAATATTTAATTCTTATGTTAAACAATTTGCATAAATTTCAGTTAAAGATTTGTAAAAGAATTGTAAATAGAATTTCCGTGTAGCGGGCATAATTACATAGGCAAAGTAGAGAAAATATTGCGGCAGGCTTAATATTACAGTTGCGCAATGGCAAACTGTAAATAAATTTATTTTTGGATTAATTAACTGTAAAAATGAAGGTTTTGACCATCTGTTAAAAATATAATTGCGCTAAATCATTTGCGTTTTTAAATAATTATGACTTTCTTCGAACATATAGGTTTTATTTTACAAATGAAACCTTCAAAACTGAAATTAAAACGGGACTTTTAAATTCTCAATATTTAAATGAGCACAATAAAGCAAGTAATAATAATAGTTCTTCCTGTAATCCTTTTCATATATGGCTGTTCGCCGGCAAAAGATACATCGGAAACTAAATACATCATGGGCGTTGTTGTGGTGGTTGGTAATGAACCATTCACAAACTTAGCCATACAGACCAGTCCGTCAGACGTTGTTATACTGGATTGCGATAAAGAGACTAAGGATTATCTTCTTAATAATCAGGGGAAAAAAGTAAAGATATTTTATGAAAAGATCGATAATACTAAAAAGCCAAATATAATATATTTGCAAAAGTCGGAAATAATACCGGAGGAAAAACAATAGTTTGTTTTGTTCCCCCGGATATAAACTATTCTGAAAATATAACTTTTTTATCAACCTGATATATTTTCCGCTGCGGTACTCTTAAAAGACATTTTTTAATTTTTATGTATATACTGAGGTAAATATGCGTTTTTTCAATAGCCTGTTTGTTCTTATTCTAATATTTTCATTTGCTGCATCTGCACAAAATGTTATTAAGGAGTTTTCTGCAAAAGATTACCTTCCTAAAAGCTATCCGGTAGACGGCAGTCATCTTCTGTGGAAACAGGATCAGGCAGTTGCCCAATGGGTTAAGGATCATCCCGATTATTTAAATAAAAATAAGCTTTCTAAAGTATCTTGGACATTTGGTTTGGGTTCTACCCATTCCTGGTATGCGGAGAATCTTACTAATTATAATTATTACTCTGTCCCATCAACCTGCCGCGGTATTGGAGATCATTGCTATGTGTTTGTTGCGGATGCTCAATGGAATACTAAAGTAAACCAGGCAGCAGTTGATTCTGTAGTAAATGAATTTGAAAATAAAACACCGGCGAATTCAAGTAAAGGTATTTATCAAACTGATGTTG
>JARLHB010000178.1 GCA_031292465.1 Ignavibacteriaceae bacterium | reverse complement strand
ATTTACATTATCACATGCAAGGTAGGGTAATAATTATTTCTTACCGAAAACAAAATCTGAAATTTTTATCTTGATTTTCTCAACATCCCGGATGTCTTTTTTCTTAATACTTGTTTCAAGAGAATCAGGCGGTGTTAATTTAAAATCGGATGTTACCGCTCCCCAAATACTATCAACGCTCAAAAGTTTTTTATCAGGCACACAATATATAAATGTAGGGTAATGCCACGGCTGGTGCCCTCCTGAATTGCTTAATGAAAAAACGAAATATTTAGAGTTTGCCGTCCAGTTAGTTTGAATAATTTTAAACCCATGTTGATGATCTTTGGATATATAGCTTGTATCGAAAAGGATTTTACCTTTGCTGTTATAAATATGGATCTTACTTTCACTTCCATCAGAAATATTACTGACAACAACACGGATCGTTTTATCTGGCGAATTAAACTCTTGTTTATTTTGTGCAAATGCAATAAAAGCCGATATGAAGACTAATAAAATAGATTTAATAATATAAAAGCCATTAGTATTTATCATAACAACCCTATTACGGTAGTACACCAAGTTCATCAAGAGATTTTAATAATTCCAATGGATCTCGGTAAACCCTCTAAGCACCTGTAGAGCTTAGTTCATCCAAGCTGCATACACTGCCTAACAATCATCTAATACAAGTAATGCTATTATTGTTTTCACTCCGTTAGGAGTGAAATATTATTAGTACATAAAACAAAAAAGACTTCCAAACCCTATAAGGGTGACATGTTATTTTTTACCTCCGCAATATAAAAAACAACGCGAATCAGCGATTCGCGGTACAATCATGGCAGTACACCAAGTTCATCAAGAGAGTTTAATAATTCCATCGGATCGCGATAAACCCTGTAGGCCCCGGCGCGGCTTAGTTCATCTTCGCCGTAACCGCCGCTTAACAAACCAATGCTAAGCATATCTGCGCGGCGGGCGGCAAGCAAATCCCAGACCGCATCACCAACAACATAGCAGTCCTCTACACGGACATTCATTTTCTGTTGACATGCTAAAAACAGGTCGGGTTCAGGCTTTGCGCGCAGTACATTGCCGCGCTCAATAACAACCACATCGTCGCCTACACCAAGCACATTGAGTGATGCATTTATATCCGGCCTTCTGCCTGAGGTTGCAATGCCGAAAGTAATTTTTTCATCTTTCAGGTATTTCAGAAGTTCCACTGCGCCATGCAGAGGTTTACGTTCTGGTAATAACTGGTCAAACAATTCGCTGTGCCTGTCCTGCAGCTTTTCGACCTCCTGCAGGCTTAATTCCCTGTTAAGCTCACGCGCAACAGCCCTTGTAAATAATCCCCCGCTCATGCCTATTTTCCTGTGAATCTGCCAGCCCTCTATATTCATCCCTGATTCTGCAAGCGCACGCTGCCATGAAAACACATGTGCGTAAACCGTATCTACAAGAGTGCCGTCAAGATCAAATATCAGCGCCTGCATGTATGCCTCCAATAATATTCATTCTAATAATCTATTTACACTGTAAACTATAAAAACATGCTTAATATGGCAAGAAGAAGAATCATGTTTTATAAGTCAGATGCAAAAATGGCATAACTGCCGCTTCGGCGAACCTCTCTTAATCTCCCCTTTAGCTAAAGGGGAGAAACGGCTTTAGCCGAGAGGGGTTCCAAGAATGCATATGTTTATTACAAACCAATGTACTCAACATCATTAATATTTATTTGTTCATCAAATACATTTTTATTAATTGTAAAAACGTAATAGCCGTCCTTCTGCATCACGGGCTCATTTTTAATTGAAAAGCCTGATACATACTTTGCTACAAGGTCATTTGTAAAAAGATTATATACGGAAACTTCTTCAGCATTTGCACTTATTAAGTATTTTTCATGCAAATATTTACCTTGCGGATATAATTCATTAAATAATTTACTGGTATAATCAGGGAAATCTTCTTTGTATCTTAATCCTACCGGACTTTTTATTCTGAACAAATATTTATCTTTATTTTCGTAAATAGCAAAATCGCCCGTATTAACAATAAGTGTTTTATAATCATCTTCGTTAAACCCGGAAACACAAATAGGATTATCTAATTCAGGGCTTTCTAAATACTTTTGCCAGTCAGAATCAGGAGGCAATTCCGCAATATTAATATTCAGTTCTTCAATTTTGGCATTATCGGCAGAATATTTTTTATAGAGTTCTAAAAATTTGCCAATGCCGGCTGAATGAATTAAAAATTTAACATATAAACCTGCAACCGGATAAGACATAGAAGGATCATACTTGTAAAAATCTGGTTTATTAAGAAGAGCTTTATAGTCAAGGATACTGCTTTGTGCTATAAATTTGCCCATTTGCCAAAGCACATCGGATTTTTGCCCTCCCCTGCCGCCAAAAGCAACCGCAATTCCTTCCTGCAGCAGAGGCAGAGTATATGTATTCACAGACTGCAATTTATAATTCATAAGAAGGTGCAGAAGTTCATGATAATGACAGTTGTAAGTTGATATAATATAATCATACGGCATATAATAAAGTCCGCGGGCTTTGTAATTAGTGAGCTGTTCGATCTCCTGATCGTCTTTACAAAGGAAATAATGAATTTTCTCTTCTTTCAATTTTTTAATTTCTTCATCATTAAAGTTTAGAATGGAAAGAATTTCTTCTACGAATGAATCCAGCTTGTTTATTGAATAATCATTGATAAGCTTATTATCGCTTATATAAAATTCAAAGTAAGTGCTTTTCTGCTTACTCCAGTCTCTTGCAAAATATAATGGCTTTGATATAAGCCCGGAATTATAAAAATAATATTCATATTTAATATCCTTTGACTTGATATTTAATGCAAGAACTGAATAATTACTGCCGATATTTTTAATAAAATAATCATATTCTAATAATCCGCTGCGGAGGTCAGCTTTCACGGAAGGCTCAATATCATTTGAAATAAGGAATTTATTCCGTGTATCGGTATAAGTGATACCTAACCGTTTTGAAAGCAGCAATTCCTTATCGTTCACAAATTTTTCAGCATCCGGTGAATCATTTGTCAATGCATTTATAAAAGATTTGCCGGTTGAATCGTTTAGGTTTTGTGGGAATGTATTAACAGTAAATAAAATAACCAGCAATAGATAATTAAATGTTTTTATTTTAGTCAAGCTATATACCCCATTTATTATGATTATATGTGTGTTTAGATCCCAAAAGGTAATAAATAGATTAATATTTTCATCTATGGAATATTATAAAAATAGGTTATAAATGGAAGTCAATAATTCTGACTATTGAAAGCAAAAACAAATGTAAAAGCCGTATAAATCCCGGGATTGTGCACATACAGGCGATTCCCTCTCGGCTAAAGCCGTATCTCCCCTTACTAAGGGGAGACTTTTAAAACGCTGTTTTTGCTGAATATTTGCACTGTTTTGACTAAATTATAATAAAAGCAATCTATCGGCTGGGTGATTACGCTTGTCGTATCGTTTATACCTTTCAGCGAAATTTTAGTTGTACTTTTATTTATTTTTTGTTAGTTATGTGCAGTAATTATTCCTTTATGAACATTTCGGTATTATAATAAGTTTTTCAGGTTTCAGAATAAAATAAAAGAGAATAATGGATCAAAATTCATTAGTAATATATTCCGTTTATATTTTTCTTAGTTTCTTAATTGTTGTCTTTTTGGGTTCATTTATAATTTATAAAATTAAGAATAGAAAAGTATAATTTGCTTTTTTATAATAATAAAGCTATTAGAGGGCAAATAATATGGAACTATTTTCGGTAATTATTTCTGCGGTAGGAATATTTTTCTGCGGTATGGTAGTTTTAATGGGGGGATCTTATATTGCTTATAAAGCAAAAAACAAGTGATAATTGCTGCTTTCTATTTCCTTTTTCACTTTCAAAATGAGCGCTCTCCCGTTTTAAAAGTCCTATCTATATTCTAATAATAATACTATATTCTGACCGGCTTATAAAAATTGCACGGCTTATATTTATTGATTATTTAATCAGTGAACATAGGCCTGTCGAAAGTATTGCTATTTATCCATGCACAAAAGGATGTTATCTTTTTGATTTAAGCAATTCGACAATAAAATTTCTGAACTGATTCAAATCAAAAGGCTTTGAGACATAATGAGTCAGCCCTTCCGATATAAATTTAGGTTTATCTTCAGGCATGGCATATGCAGTAAGGGCAATAATAGGTATGGTTTCGTAACCGGTAATTTCTCTAATTTTCTTAGTAGTCTCAATTCCATTCATGCCGGAGCCAAGTACAATATCCATTAAAATAATATCATACTTGTTTTTCATTACCATTTCCAGCGCCATTTCACCTGACCCGGCAATATAAACCGCCACTATTTTTTTTAGGACCAGTTTAACGATTTCCGCTGTACTTTCGTCGTCATCCACAAGAAGAATTTTATTATTTTCCCAATCTGTCGGCATAGCAGCAGCAATTAATCCTGTCTCTTTTATGCCGGATAATTCTTTTGCTTCGTTTCGTTTAAATAATTTCAAAGTGAATACAGAACCTTCGCCAAGTTTGCTTGCAACACTTAAGGCACCGTTCATTATATCTACAAATCTTTTAGAAATTGATAATCCCAAACCTACTCCCTCGAACTTACGCCTATAACCTTCACTCGCCTGCCTGAATTCATGGAATATTAAATCGAGATTTTCCTTTTCAATCCCTATACCCGTATCAATAATTTTAATAATAGGATATGTGTTGTTGTCAATTTCCTCCTGAAATACTTCAATAGTAACCCCGCCGGTTTTTGTAAATTTTATTCCGTTGCTTATAAGATTATCAAGCACCTGGATGAAGAGTTTTTCATCAAGCAATGCATATATCTCTTCACTTTTTATATTTATTTTAAGATAAAGTTTTTTATTCAGAGCTTCATTTTCAAAAGATCTTACTTCATTTTTTATAATTTCACAAATATTTAATTCTTTTAGTTCAAGATCCACTTTACTGGATTCAATTCTTGAAAGATCAATAATCATATCCATAGTTCTCAACAGCCTTTTGCCGCTCATATAGATTGTTTGAGCCATTTCTCTAAAGTCATGGTCATCCAGATTAACGGACAGGAGCTGTGAAAAGCCCATAATTCCAATCATAGGTGTTCTTAGTTCATGGCTCATATTAGATAAGAAATTATCTTTCAACTTGTTAAGTTCTTCAGCTTTATTTTTTGAAGCAACTAATTGCGCCTCAGCTTCCTTTCTAAGTGTTATATCCCTGAAAATACTTAACAGTATATTTTGCTGGTTTTCTACTTCAATAAAAGAATTAGAAAGTTCCACCCAAATTTTACGGTTATCCCAAAGAACACTTTCAAATTCTTTTATTCCGGTTAGGGTTCCTTCAAGGAAATGTTCTTTAAAATTTTTCAGGCTTTCTTCACTTAATCCATTATAAATTATCTGGAAAGGGGAACCTATTAATTCCTGCTTTGTCTTATTCACTAAACGGCAGAAGGCTTCATTAACATTTATTATAATCCCGTCTTTATTTATCAGCCGCATAGCATCGGAAGTATTTTCCCATACAGACCGAAGCCTTGTTTCGGAATGAACCAGGTATTCTTCCGACCGTTTTTTATCAGTTATATTTTCTGTTAATACCGCCTTGTGTGCTATTTCCCCCGATGGATCCTTTATAGCAACTGCAGATACCATTTCCCAGGTTACAGATCCATCCCTGTTAATATATTGCAGTTCACCCTTCCATTCTAAATCAGAATCAATTGCCGAAAGGAAAGCTTTAGCTTCACCTGTTAAAGATAAACCTTTTTCAAGGCCCGAATATTTTTTCCCAATTATTTCATTTAAAGCAAACCCGCTGGTTTCCAAATACTTTTGATTGGAATATTCTATGATTCCATTTCTATCGGTAATTACAATAGATAACGGGCTCTGTTCAACGATCTGCGAAATGGTCCTTAACTGAAGTTCGGCTATTTTTCTTGCAGTAATATCAATCATATAACCTTTAATTTCAATTAACTCATTTGCAGTATTAAAAGTACCCAGCATAGTTTCAAGGATAAAAAGATGCCTGCCTGTCTTACTACACATTTCAATTTCGAAATATTCAAGCCTTTTTTCCTCTTTTAATTTCCTCAGAAGTGAATCCCTGGCTTCTCTTGAGGGGTACAAATTGTATAAATCATACGCCAGTACTTCTTCGATACTTTTAAAGTCGAAAATTCTCAAAAATGAAGGATTGCAGGTAATCATATGGCCGAAAATATTAGAACTAAAAACACCTGTCAAATCATCTTCGAAAAACGCCTTATATTGTTTTTCACTTCTATATAGTTCTTCCTCGGCTTTCTTCCTGTTTGTAATATCATTTATCAGGCTTTGGATTTTCCCATCGCCGAATTTTGAAGCAATAACATCAGCATAAAAGCAAGAACCATCCTTGCGTTTAACTTTCCTCTCAAAATACAACATCCCCTCTGTCTGAATATTCCTAATCCTGTCTGCAGCAACTTCATTTTCATCATCAACATAAGTATCAGGAATAGCTAAGGAAGTTAATTCTTCATAAGTGTAATTCAGCAGTTCGCAGGCTTTTAAATTTGCAAATTTAATTTTCCCGTCAATACTTGAGATAAGAATACCAACCATTGACTGTTCAATAAGTTGTTTATATCTCTGTTCACTTTCCTTTAATTCTTTATTAAGCCGGTACTTTTCAGTAACATCTTTAGCCATAACAAGCCGTGAATGCAGCCCGTTTTTAACAGGCAGGCTATGAGAATATATCTCAACATTTATTATAGCGCCGTCTTTCTTTTTATGAAACCATGAGTTAGAAACTTCGATTTCATTTTCAGGAAGCATTAAGTTTGAATTCAGTTTTTCCAATTCTGTTTCCGGCCTAATATCCTTTAAAGTCATGGAAAGGAATTCTTCCTTAGAATAGCCGTAATGATATACCGCAGCATCATTAACCAATAAAAACTTTAATGTATCAAGGTCATAAACCCACATAGGCATTGGGTTATTTTCAAAAAGCTCTTCATATTCCTTACCTTTTTCAACAAGCTGGCCTGTTAAATATTCCTTTTCTTTCAGGTTTTTTATTTCTTCTTTTGATTTTACTTTCGATTTGTAAGCTTTAAATACATACCATACTGCAATTGCAATTATGCAAAAGACCAATATCATCAATATTATAAGTTTAGACCATGCGCCAACAATAGATTCGGTAATCTTCCGGCTTGGAGCAGTTACGACTATTCTCCAATCTGCATTATTAAAATGCATAGTTGAAAAGGCCGCGGCTTTCCCTTCATCCGTTAAGGCAGGATATTCCATAACTCCACGGTTCTGATTAAACATACGGGTTGCATAATTAAAATTTTCATGACACTGCCTGCATTCAATATTTAATTCATTAAGATTTTGTCCTCTTAAAGCTGGATGGTTTGGCCCATATAAAATATTCCTCTCTTTATCAATCATCCAAACATCATATTTTACATTTAAAAAGTTTGGGTATTTGTTTTGCAGATGAAGGAATTTGTCTAGTTCTATTTTAATTGCAATAAT
>JARLHB010000177.1 GCA_031292465.1 Ignavibacteriaceae bacterium | reverse complement strand
ACTTCTTATTCTTGTTTACACAATTTTTAGAAAGAACGAAAATTATATCTCAAACTATAATCCGGCTTGTGCCGTAAACATACGTTGAGTTTTATTTATGGTTTATCTTGAATACGTATTGACTTTTAACACAGTACCTTTGTGGTGAAAATGATTTTGTTTTTAATAAAAGTAAAGCCTAACCACTAAGGCACTAAGAACACAAAGACACCACTAAGAACTTTTGAGACAGCCTCCCAATAAAATATATAATTCTGCATAACATAAATAAATTACTTTTTTCTAACAGTACTATAAATTTCATCAAGTATTTCACCCGCTCCGGCTTTTAATAAATCCTTTGCTAAGGTTTTTCCTAATTTTTCCGGGTTGTTCTTACTGCCGCGCATTTTTTTTCTAAAAGACAGCGCACCGTCTATTGAACCAACCATTGCATCCAAATATATTCCGTTGGATTTTACTTCCGCATAAGCGCCTATCGGTACCTGACAGCCGCCTTCAAGAGTTCTAAGCAATTCTCTTTCCGCTAAAACCGCTTTATATGTCGGCTCATCGTGAATCGTTTGTAAAATTTCATAAACAAATTCATTCTCTTCATTTATTTCTATGCCCAGTGCACCCTGCCCTACTGCGGGCAATATATCATCAGTTGGTATAATAGAAGAGATATATTTCTGAAGCTTTAACCTCTCTACTCCGGCTCTTGCTAAAATAATTCCGTCCCATTTGGATTTTAGGAATTTCTGAATTCTCGTGGGAACATTACCGCGCAGTTCTTCTATTATAATATCCGGGCGCAAGTGTAAAAGCTGGCATTTACGCCTTAAGGAACCCGTTGCAACAACAGCGCCTTCTTTAAGTGACTGAAGTGTTATTCCTTTCTTCCTGGATATTAAAACATCTTCAACCGGGTGGCGTTTTGAAACTACTGCTAATTTTAATCCGTCCGGAATCTGCGTCTGCAAATCTTTAAGGCTGTGTACCGCCAAGTCAACTTCATTGTTCAGTAATGCATTTTCAAGTTCTTTAGTAAATAAACTCTTGTCACCTATCTTAGAAAGAGCGACATTAAGAATTTTATCGCCGGTAGTTTTTATTATCTTTATTTCCACCTGCAAATTTTTGTTCTTTTTCTCAAGTTCTCTTTTAACAAAATTTGACTGCCATAGCGCCAGGTCGCTGCCGCGCGAACCGATAATAATTTTATTTTTTTGCAATTTGCTTTTACTTAACAAACTATTTATCCTTTTGGTTTTTGGATGTATCGTCATTATTTAAATTGTTCATGCCGAACAATTCACGAATGATGCTTATTTTCAGCGCAGCTTCGTCTCCATTCATTCCTGCTTCGGTAAATTTTTTCAGTTCAACCGTAGGGTGGTGAAGTATTTTATTAATTATCCTTTTGGTAATAATCTCCAGTTTTTCCTGATCGCCGGCGGAGAACCTGTTTTTATTCTTATCAACTTCCTCCGCCCTGATTAGTTCAAAATAATCTCTTAAATCTTTTATTGCAGGCGCAGCTTCAAGAGAATTATACCAGTTTAGAAATGATGAAACTTCTTCATCAATAATTTTTTCAACTTTAGGGATTTCTTCCTTACGTTTTGATAAATTTTGCTGTACAATAATGTTGAGTGAATCAATGTCGTTGTAAAAAACAGAATCAATATTCCTGACATCCGGATCTATATCCCGCGGAATTGCTATGTCCATTAAAACAACAGGATTATTTCCGCGTTTTTTTACGGAAGTTAAAATATCTTCTCTTGTTAAAATTAAATTGTCGGAACTTGTTGCGCTAAGAACAACATCAAATTCATGCAGCGATTCTTTGAATTCATTAAATGGTAGGACTTTTGCATTTAACGATGAAGCTAATTTTTCAGCCCGTTCAAGTGTCCTGTTGGTTACAGTCAGTTTTCCAATTCCTCTTTCAAACAGATGTTTTGCGGCTAATTCCCCGCTTTCACCCGCACCAATTATTAATGCCGATCTTCTATTCAAATTTGAAAATATTTTTTCAATTAATTGAACAGCAGCATAACTAACGGT
Organism: Ignavibacteriaceae bacterium; assembly: GCA_031292465.1. GTDB lineage: Bacteria > Bacteroidota > Ignavibacteria > Ignavibacteriales > Ignavibacteriaceae > FEN-1297. The sequence goes on along the minus strand of JARLHB010000177.1, from coordinate 2,196 downwards.
TACAGCACCTTCGCTAATCCTTGTTTCTGAAATAGCTCTTTTACCTGTTTTAACGGCGGAATCAAAAATACGCTTCATTAAAAAACCGGCAAAATGATTTTCTTCGGCAAGCTGAAAAGAATCTTTAACTTGTTTAAATATCTGATTATCGCCAATCATTAACGAATCTATACCGGCAGCAACACTAAACAAATGCCTTACTGCATTACCGGATAAGAAGTTCTGAAAATGTTCTGCAGTAAGGCCCGAAACAGATTTCAACTGTATAAGAGTATTTTGAAGTTCCCGCGGGCCTGCATTTTGATTAACAGGAACACCATAAATTTCCGTCCGGTTACACGTTGAAATAACAAGCCCTTCGGTAAACAGGCTACCCTTAGCATTATTAATATACTCTTTTATCTCTTCGCTATTTAAGTGAAGAGCTTCACGTAATTCAACTGAAGCAGTCTTATGATTTATTGAAGTCGCTAATATATTCATACAATCTCAATAAAAAGAGTGAAAACTTCTGGCTATAAAGTTTGAAACAATCGTGGAAAAAATTGCAATAACAAAACCCAGTATTGAAAGAACAATAACTTTTTTGCCCTGCCACTTTCCAAATATCTTGTTTGATATTCCAAAGCCATATAATAACCATACTAACAGTGTTCCGATCAATTTCGGATCTATATAAGAAAATTTCGGAAATGCTTTAGGCAGCCATATTATTCCAATTGTAATTGCCATTGATAAAAGCACAAATCCAATTATCGCAGAGATGTAGCTCAATCTTTCAAGGACATCAAGGCTTGGCAGCCGATTAAAAACTAATCCGAACCTGTTTCTCTTTATATCTTTAAATAGCAGCAGGTATAAGAAACCATATACCGCTGAAATTGCTATTGCCGAATATCCGCACAAAGCGCTAAATACATGGATGCCAAGAAGGTGGCTCCTCAGTATTTCTTTTACCTGGTATGTATCCTGTATAAAAGTAGAAGATATTATCTGAAATACAATTGAAATAATGATTATAAAAGGTCCGGTGCCGTCTATATCGGTAACTAACTCCAGAATGAAATATGAAAAACTGATACAGAAGGCTAATACAGTAAAAATCTCAAAAACATTTGTAATCGGTGGATGGTCAAACTCTACAGTTCTTAGAAGCAGATAAAATATGTGATACAATAAAATTAAAGAAAAAAAGAATCTTTTAAAATGAACAAACTTTTTAGAGTCTGATACTCTTTTCTCTGCCTTCATAAAATCATAGAAATAGAATCCGAATAATATTACATATAAGACAGGTATTATAAAATTTGAAATGTCTATAAAAAGATTCATAATTAACCTTTGTTGACTAAAACGTACAAAACTAAATATTTATTAGTTATTAAACAACGTAAAAGTGACTCGCTGGTCAACAAGTCGATGCCGTGTGCAATATTTCACACTTTTGTTATTAATTAATCATCATTTTAATCAATTTTGGTGGCCTTTCAGGTTTTGTACTGATTTCCAGCGCCTGATTTATAATGTTTTTTGCAAGCTCTAATTTCTTTTCTGAAGAGGAATGCAATTCAGCTATTACATCACCTTTTTTAAACGAATCGCCTATTTTTTTTCTAAAAATTATCCCGGCTTTGTGATCTATTTTATCATCTAATGTTTTTCTTCCTGCACCAAGCTCCAAAGCGGCAATGCCAATTTTAAAACTATCTGTCTTGCTTAAATACCCGTTCCTGTCAGCTTTAACAAAATCAATAAATTTAGAGGCCGGATATTTTTCAGGATTATTAATTAATTTAATATCTCCACCCTGGCATTTTACAATTTCACAAAATTTCTCAAATGCCGCGCCGCTTTTAATTAAGGAATTTGATATTTCAATACCTTCCTTAATTGAAGATGCTTTTCCGCCTAAGAATATCATTGCGCCTGATAGAGTTGTACTTAGCGTTAACAAATCTCCGTCAGTTTCGCCCCGCAGTACTTTTATTGATTCAAAAACCTCCAGCCAGTTGCCTACATAATTACCAAGCGGCTGGTTCATATCTGTAATAAATGCGATTACCTTTTTATTAAATGATTTGGCGGTATCAACCAAAGACTGCGTAAGCTTTTTAGCATCTTTTAAATCTTTCATAAAAGCGCCGCTGCCTGTTTTAACATCAAGGACAAGGCTGTCAATACCTTCGGCAAGCTTTT
>JARLHB010000176.1 GCA_031292465.1 Ignavibacteriaceae bacterium | reverse complement strand
GGTAAGGCAACATCCGTATACGCATGATGTTTCATAGGTTTAGGTACAAACTTATGACGCTCTACTTCACGTATGGCTTTAAGCACATAAATATCTGTTATTCCCTTTTCAGATAATTTATCTGCTAATTCTTCTCGTTCTCTTTCGTAAGTTATCACAATATTATTTTTGTTTTTAAGATTTCAAAGATATAATAAATTTCACAATTTTTTTAATTTAAGTGGTTATTTTTAAACCGGTAATATCATTTTTCTTTTTTAAGAAAATGATTTTTCCGATAATTGGGTATTGAACAGAAAAAAATTGGAGCTTTAATGTGGGAAGTTATAGGCGGAGCAACGTTTATCGCATGTATGAGAATTTGCGATGTTACTCTTGATACCATCCGTGTTATTATAGTAGTTCAGGGGAAGAAATATCTTGCAGGACTAATAGGGTTTTTCGAAATTTTGATATGGGTTTTTGCCATCAGATATGTCTTTCAGCATCTTGATGTAATTCCAAATTTATTCGGTTACGCTATAGGATTCGGTATTGGTAATATTTTGGGAATTACCATAGAACAAAAAATTGGCCTTGGTTTTGTTCAGCTTAACATAATTTCCATGCATTTTACTGATATAATTGCGGATTATTTAAGAAAAGCTCACTATGCATTAACTATTCTTCCAGGCGAGGGCGGTACCGGCGGCGTTTCAGTTATTGTTCTTATTATTGAGCGTAAAGAGCAAAAAAAGCTAATTAAATTGATTAAATCCATTGACGCACATGCTTTTATTACAGTCCAGAGTTCCATTCCGCACAGGGAGTTAAGGTATATGGCTAAAAAATAAAGATTTTATTCTTGACCTTTCCAGTCCGCCGCCGGGCAATATTCCATCCGGGGCGGGTATAATTTTTTGGCATAAAATATATGCAGGTTTAATTTACATTTGGTTAATTTCAACCTAATTTTGTACAATAATTATCTCTATATGGGGAGCTTTCTTTATAGAGCTTTTGTCATATTTAATGATAATTTTTTAAAGTATTTATATAATTGAGCAAAAACATGAAATTTAATGAATCCTATAAAATAAGCCTGTTAATAATCATTTTATTGTTTACCGGTGTTAAAATATTTTCTCAAAGCTCCATACAGGATGCCTACAACCTGTTAGCACAGGGGAAATTTGATCAGGCTGAAGAATCATTCCTGAAAGAAACCGGATTACCGGAAAGTTTCAGAGCCCATCTTGGTTTGGCTTTCTTATATAATATTGAATCAAAATATGATAAAGAATGGCAGCAATATTCGGAAGTTATAAAACAAACCGACAGGCCTGAAATATATTTACTGGCAGAACTTGACGGGCTTGCCGTAAACAAGAATATACAGGATAAGAAATCAGGTATTTTAGAATTGCTTTCAAAAGAGGCAGGCAATAAAGAAGACGGATATATAAGCGCTATTGCTAATGAAAATATCGGACAATATTACCAGCTTCATAATCAATTGGAAAAATCAAAAGATTATTTTAAACAGATAGGCTCCGTAAATGACTGGAGCCTTATAGGCCCGTTTGAAAACATTTCCGCTTCCGGGTATTATGAAAAGTATCCGCCTGAAAATGAATTTAATACCGATACAATTTATACAGGTAAAAATAATAAGCCAATCCATTGGCTTAAAATTGACAGGACAAGGTATGACAACTGGGTAGATTTTACGGTGTACTTTCCAAGTGATAATTCCATTTATTATGGAAATACATTCGTTTATTCCCCGGAAAATCAAAAGGTGCAAATCAGGATTGGAACATCCGGTTCTTTCCGTGTATTTATTAACGATATGCTGATCGATGAGTGCTATGAAGAACGGAATAATGATTTAGATACTTATGTAACAGCAGTAACTCTTAAAAAAGGATGGAACAGGATATTAATTAAGGTAGGTTATTCAGATATAGAAAGGTGTAACTTCCTTTTAAGAATAACCGATGATAAGGGCTTTGCATTAAATAATCTTAAGTATTCTATTGATAAAACCAACTATAATACTGCCGGCAGCGATACTGCATCCGCAGTTTATTCTTCTTATGAAAAATATTTTGAAGAACTGGTAAAACAGCATCCGGAATACCCGGAATATTATGTGCTTCTTTCAAAACTGTATATAAGAAATGATAAAATAAGCGAAGCCGAATCAACACTTCTAAACGGGCTTAAAGTTCTGCCGGATAATGTTCTGCTTCTTTATAACCTGATATCTGTTTACAATAAGGGTGGTAAATTAACAGAGAGGAATACCGTTTGCCAGAAACTTGATGATATGAATTGCAGCATACCCGATGTTTATGCCATTAAAATAATGGAAGCCGCCGCTAATAAAAATCAGGACAGGTACAAAGAACTGCTTGATAAAATTATTCCGATAATGCCTGATTCCCCTGAGTTATACGAATATAAAGTAGGTTACAATTCTTTAAAGAATCTGCCTTCACAGGTTGTTGAAACGATTAATGAAGCGTACCAGAAATTTCCCGATGAATGGACGGTTGTTAATCTGAAGAAAAACCTTGATTATTCCGTAAACAGGGATTACGCAAAAGCCGCTGAAACAATTGAAAAATTTTCCGAAAATAATTTTAATCTTGCTGCATTAGATGAACTGGCAAATATTTATCTTGCTTCGTCTAAGATAGATAAATGGGAAAGCACTTATAATAGAATTATTGAACACTTCCCTGCTTCACCTGGGTTCTATTACCAAATGGCAAAGACGTACTATTCGCTGCAAAAATATGATAAGGCGCTGTCATCTATAAATGAAGCTCTGCATATCTGTCCGTTTGCAACAAATTATTATATGATGCAGGGCGATATTTACGCTGCTAAAAATGAAAGTGAAAAAGGCAAAGAGGCATATAGTAAAGCAATTACATATTCGTCAACCAACTACGAAGCACGGGATAAATTAAAAAATCTTACAGGCGATGCGCCCGTTGATAAAGAATTAAAGCCATTTGATATAAAAGCATTAATTGCTGATTCCCCCTCCGCAGATAAATGCCCGGGTGATGACGCCTTAATATTATCAGATGATGTAAAAAGGACTTTTTACAAAGGCGGCGCTTCCGAATTTGATGAAGAACTGTTAATTAAGATTCTAAACAAAGACGGCATAGAACGATTTACAAGCTACGGACTGAATTACAATTCCAATGTGCAGGAATTAATTTTAGATAAAGCTGTAGTGAAAAAACAGAACGGATCGGAAATTGACGCCGACAAAAAAGACGGCGACCTTGTTTTTAAATCCCTTGAAATAAATGATTGTATTTACATAAAATACAAAGTCAGAAATTTCTTTACTGGTGAACTGGCAAATCATTTTTGGGATTCGTTTAATTTCGATAAATTCTACCCGTGCGAGAATGTACGCTACGCGCTTATAATGCCTAACGACAAGGAAATATTTTATCGCGGCCAGAATATGAACTCCGAACCTGAAATAAAAAAACAAATTGGTGATAATACTTTATATGTTTGGCAAATGAAGGACATACCCGCAATTAAATATGAAGCTGCTATGCCTCCCTTAGATGAGATTGGAAAGACACTTTATATTTCCACAATTAAAGACTGGGATTATATTTCCAAATGGTATCTGGATCTTACAAATTCCAAAACCGTTGTTAATTATGAAATAAAGGAAAAAGTTGCCGATTTGTTAAAAGGCAAAGAAAATCTGCCTGATAAAGATAAAGTAAAAATCATATACGAATATTTAGTCAAGAACATTACGTATAGCAGCGTTCCGTTCAGGCAGTCTGCTTTTATACCGCAAAAAGCAAGAGATGTGCTTGTAACTAAAATCGGCGACTGTAAAGATATGGCTACCCTTTTTATTACTATGCTTAAGGCAATAAATATAAAAGCAGAATATGTTCTTGTAAATACGCGTAACGAAGGCGCAAATACTAATGCTTTGCCGGGTATATATTTTAACCATGTAATTGCACGTGTAAGTATTGATGGCAAGCCGATGCTGTTTGACCTGACGGCGAGGGACTACCCCTTTGAAACTTTACCGGAAGCAGATGTAGCAGCTTTTGCTTTGGTCGTAAAACAGGCTGAAAGCAAACCGTTTTATATCGAAGAGAAAGACTTCGGTGAAAGAATTATTGCCCGCACAACCAATGTTCTTGTTAACGACGATAATTCTGCCATAGTATCTGTTAATACAAAAAGGACGGGCTCTGCTACCGCTTTTGTAAGAAGTATGTACGGCAATGTTGATGAGAAAGAACAGATTAGTAAACTAAATGAAAATCTTGCTGATAATTTTAATAATTACAAAGTTGTTTCATTTAAATGCGATAACCTGGATTCCCTGACAACTGAATTAAATTATAACTATTCTTTAATCCTGAATCAATATATAGGCATAGTCGGCAATTATAAACTCTTAAAAATTCCCTGGGAAGATGCAGAAACATCAAGTACTCCTTTATCATATGAACAGAGAAAATACGCTTATAACCGGATTACTTCTACAGATGTAATAGAAGAGACTATGACTATAAAACTTCCTTCGGGTTATGAACCGGTTGAACTGCCTCAAAATGCAGCTTTAGACTGCAAAGTTGCTTCATACTCTATTGAATATAAATATTCGGGCGGAATAATTACAGCCAAGCGTGTTGAAAAAAATAAAATTGATGTTGTAAATCCGGAAGATTATAAAGAGTATAAGGACTTTGTTAATAAAACAATCGAAAAAGACATAACACAGATTTTATTAAAGAAAAAGTAATTTGAACCCGTTACCGAAAGTTAAAAATAACCCCGCGATTAAGAGGCTGTGCGAGAATTCGGAACAAAATTATAATTATACAATATTTTGCTTTTACTCTCACAACTATAAGGGTGGGGTAAACCGTTAAAACGGTTGAAGAGGTTCTGGTTTTATTATTAACACCGCGATTAATCGCGGTGTTAATAATGCAATCAATATTTCCCTTAACTGTTTCAACAGTTTACCACTCCCTGTGCAAGAAATTAATTAAATTATTTATCGCATAATTATTCATGCAAAACTAATTTTCACACAGGCTCTAAAAGCCGGGGCTACTTTGTAAAATAATTTATTTCTAAATGCTGAATAAAGCTTCGATAGGGTTTAGTTCGTTGCTGTAATAAAACATTTTAATATCTTTACATTTCAAATTAATTTTCTCGTTCTAAAATTAATTTGGACACCAGTGAAAATTCTGTATTATATAATGCCGCTTTGATATTAGTTAATAATATTTCTAAATTAAATAAGATGTTTTGAGTCTTATATAAAAAGATTATAGACAAGGGTGTTTAAGGGAAGGCTAATCATAATTACATACAAGAAAGAGTAATAATCAGAGAAGAATACTAAAAAAACTATTGGGAACCGGTAAAAATTTGGAAGCCTCATATTATCAGATAAATATTTTAGGTTTTAAGAAAGTGTATTTAACAAAATACTTTTTACTTATACCGGGAAGGCAGTAAGTCGGGTAATTACTTAGTTAGTAATATGTTAAGCCGTTTATAGGTTATAGCCATTAATTATTAAGGCAATTTAATTAAAACATCAAAAGGGAAAAAGATGAAAAGATTTTTTGTCTGTGTAGTTTTTATTACAATAATATTATCTCTAAGTTCATGCGGGAATAAAAATAATCCGGTTACTCAGGAAAATAATAGCGCCTGGTCAAAAGTTGCTCAAATCAATAATGTTTCGTATCCAAAGATATACTTCCTGAATAAAAATGTCGGATTTGTTACAGCAAATGTATTCCTGGCCTCCACAATTCACCTTCAAACCAAAATCCTCAAACAGTTTTCGACTAATGATACTGTATATAAAATTGCCGAATATAGTATATTAAACACAGACTTGGATCCAACAGCTCATCCATTGTGGAAAACTACAGACGGCGGGCATAGCTGGAAACCAATTACAGGAGATTTTAAATCATCTATTAGAGACATCTATTTTGTTGATGAACAAACCGGTTTTTTAGTTACCGATTATGAAGGTGTGTTCAAAACCCTTGACGGCGGCGAAACATGGTCGCAGATTTTCAGCTCCTATATTGAAATATTTATAACCGACAAAGGTATGGGCAGTTTTGCTTATCCAAAGGAGGTTTGTTTTTATGATAAGGACCATGGCTTTATTTATACTGAAGGGTCGTTGCAGAATCTCTATTTATTTACAAACGATGGCGGATATAATTGGGACTTTAAGTATGTGCCTTTAAGAGGCGAAAATTACATCTTCCCTGAAAAAGGAAAAAAGATTGGTTATGCAGAGAAAAATTCGGTAATGCTTGCAAAAACAATGGATGGCGGACTAACATGGAATAAAATTGCGGAATTATCAACTGCAAATGATGTGTTTTCATTCGTGGATGATAACAATGGGGTTTACTTAAAAAATAAGCAATTATTCCGCACTACCGACGGTGGCATAAACTTTACAAACATACATGATTTTGGAAGTGACTATCAATGGAAATGCAGAACGGCAAATATTTTATATAATTATACCAATGGATGCTATTTTGTTATAGGCGACATAATTGGCCTATCCGTTGATGGCTGCAAAACAATTACGGATATGTCTGCCCCCAAAACTGCTTATATGGATATTGCATTCCCAAACGAAAAGATTGGATATGCAATAAATAGTGAAGGTGAAATTTTCAAGTATAATACCGGGGTTAAATAAAACATACAAAGCTCCGCCTGACATGCGGCATATTAAAACAGCATATTCGTACCCGGTATTTTGAGACTTTTATATTGGTTGTTTCACGATAAAGTTTTAACGTTCTGGACTCAAAGTCCAGTCCGGCCTTCGGTACATTAAAGAAAAGATTTTTGTAATAAAGTTATCTATATCAATCAAAGGATGATGAGACTCTGCCTCAAACTTGCTGCCGGAGGCCGGAGATTAGGAGCAAGACCGTTATACATAAAATAAAGGGAATTAAAGATTTGAAACTAGTTATATTTATTATTTTTTCAGTTACAAGTATTCTTGCTCAAACAAATCATCTATCATTTAGTCTGCTTAAAAATGAGACGATTTTCGCAAATAATACGGGCGACAATTATAATAAATTATTGTTATCAGATAATAGCAGCCACCATAATTATTCAATTATAAATCTAACCGGCCAGGCAGTGGTTGGTTCTGCACTGGCTGTAGGATTTTCCATTTTACCATTATATGCTGATTTTGTTAATTCTTGGAGCGGACATTCAAGCGATGTGTCTCAAACTTCGTTTGCTGTATTAGTTATATCTTCATATTTATTTGGCGCCGCAACGGGTGTTTACAGTATAGCAAAATCCCAGAATTCAAAATTATCCTATTGGGGAACCGTAGGTTATTCAGCTATAGGAGGCGGCGCTAGCATAATAATAGCATCTGCGCTTTCATTAAAATATAAAACTCTTCCAGGTGCCGGAGGCGTAATAATATTTCTTTGCCCAATAATTAGTTCTATGTTATATGCTTCGCTTATTTCTGATTGGCCGCAGCAAAATACAAACTTATCTTATTCCAAGAAAATTTTTACACTTAATGATTTATACAATAGCACTAATATTTTCAATATCGAATTAATCCACTTAAATTTATAACCAGCACCTTAAGCCAATTTTATGGTTGGTCTTTTTTATTTTATACTTTTCAGGCTCTGTGCTTCTGCAAGGAATTTTTCTCTCGCAGGGGCGCAAAGTACGCAGAGGTTTGCAAATTCATTGGACTCAAAATCCAGTTTGGCTAACTCCCGATATCTATTGGGACCAAGTCCGGCCTTAGGTACAATGAGAACCCATTCTTTTGATTTGGTTTTTAGTTTTATATAACCATAGAATAATTTATTGTATAATTTTGCCGGAGTGGTAAAACCTACCGTTAGTAAACACCTTCTCAAGTTAAGATACCTGAATATAATTTAATTACTTTCAAATTTTAATAAATTCTATTCTGCTTCTCCGAAGCTACCGATAGTTTTTCTTCTTTATTATTCCCTACGGTTATTACGCTGCTTTGCAGTTTGTCTATTCGCAATACTTGTATAATTAGCAACCAGCCGCTGAGCGGCGGAATATCAGTAGCAGACAAATAAAACAAAATAAAGAAAAGAGCTCCGTAGGTGCGGCACAAGACGGGATAAGTTTTAGACATTCATACAAAAACATCAGCATGAAAATACACTAATACCAATTGACAGGCTAGGAATATCATCAGACATCATAGCAATTATGAAATAAAAAAGGACATATTACTACAGCCTATTTCGTCCCTACCGGGACTT
>JARLHB010000175.1 GCA_031292465.1 Ignavibacteriaceae bacterium | reverse complement strand
CGCATAAATCAACAACTTTAATTAATTCTTCTTCGGATATGCAGCCTCTTACTTCAATTTTGGTATTGCTCATAATACAGCCTCCTCTACCTGCTTTACTGATTTGAAAGGCCAATCGTTATTATTTTTTGCCCAGAATAAGAAAAATATTGCACCCACAATCAGCCACAGAAGTCCCAGGCTTATAGCGCCTACTCCGGAACTGATAAAAATAAATGCAAATCCTAAAAAGGCTAATATTGATGGCAATGGATAAAGCCACATTTTATACGGCCTGTGCAGCTCCGGTTGAGTTTTTCGCAGAACTGTAAGCCCGACAATCTGCCCTAAGAACTGGATAAGTATCCTGCTTGAAAGTGTTGCTGCAATTATAAAGTCAAGATTAAACAGGCTTGCAATGCACGTTAGTGAACCAACAACTAATAACGAATAATGCGGAAAATGTTTAGTAGGATGTATTCCTTTAAGCCAGCTGAAAAAGAAACCATCCCTTGCCGCAGCAAATGGTATCCTGGAATAGCTCATCATTAATGAATAAATTGAACCATATGCTGTTAATGCGACCAGTATCGAAATAATTACAGCAGTTGTATGGCCGTAATAAATATTGAATATATCGGAAATTATATGAGTTGATCCGGCAACAACTTTCCAGTGAGATACACCCAATATTAAGAAATTCATTGTGGCATAAAGCAGGGCTACCAGTATAACCGACCAGATTATTGCACGCGGAAATACATAGCCGGGGTTTTTAACTTCTTCTTCTACGTAACAAATATTGTTGTATCCCAAAAGATCAAACATTGCAATTAAAGTAGCTCCGCCAAGCCCCAAAACAAATCCCCACGAAAAAGAGAACCATCCTTTGGGAAGATCAAAAGCATTTGCAGGATTAAAATGAATGACCCCGACTAATATTGTCAACCCAACTGTTGTCAGCATAACCACCCAAAGCACAATTATTATAATACCGACAAATTTTATATTATTATAATTAAGGACAATTGTTAATAAACCTGCAGCAAATGAAAGTATGCGGATATGTGTTTCCGTAAGCCAGGGAAAAACAAATGATACGTAATGCATCATCCCCACTAAACCGGACGCAATTTCAAACGGGCCGCTTAAAAGAATCGACCAAATGAACATAAATGCAATCAGCTTACCGAAATATTTTTTGTAAGCTTCCTTCAGATATATATATGTTCCGCCTTCGCCCGGAAGTGCTGAACTTAGTTCTGCCCAAACCTGGCCGTCTGAAATGGCTATAATGCTTCCCAGAACCCAGCCCAGCATTGCCTGCGGCCCGCCCATGGCAGATATTATTAACGGGAAAGTAATAAACGGCCCGATGCCAACCATAGTTGACATATTGGATGCTATTGCGTGCATCAGCCCCAAACTTCTATCTAATTTATTACCGTTTCCCGACATTTAATTCTTTATTCTATTCTAATTAATCTTTATGATTTGCTTATTTTTATTAACCGCGTTGACTTCTCTTTTATGTTTACAGGAATTTCTATCCCTTCGGCGGTTTTCTTAAAAGATAATTCTTTATCTTCAATAATCTCTTTTATATACGATATTTCTTTTATATTAAGGTTCTTAGCATCAAGAGTAATTACGGCGCTTATATCTTTTTCATTTGAGTTAAGTACTGTAAAGTAAATTATACTGCCCTCTTTACTTCCAAAGCGTTCAATTTTTAATCCGGCATTATTTAATTTTGCAAATGTTACAGGCTGCCACCCCGCCCCTGATATTTCTTTTATCAACGGGATATATTTTATAAAATATGGCCTGCCCGCATTATATCTTGTCGAGTCTTCCCAGTATGGATCTGTTGACGAATTAACACTAAAGAATGAAGGGAAAAATCCATAGAACAACATCTTTTCAAAATACTGCCTGTAACCATCATATGGTGCAGTGCTAAATACTTTATCATCAAGCCCTTCATTCAATAAAAATACAATCGGCTTCTGGTAAGAAATAGCACGAATAAACTGAAGGCTTTTTTGAGTTGAATCAGGATTCATGTACCAGCTTATTTCCGACCCAAACAGGTCTAATATGCCCGGAGCAAAAGGCATCCATCCGAAACCATTCCCCATTGTTAATTTACCCTTCAGATGCATTTCATTAGCAATCTTATTCATCATCTTATATTCAGAAGCATAGTTCCAGATTGCCGGTACCGGCTTATTTAAAGATGACGAAAAAGTTAATGGATAGTCTGTAAATGCAAAATGTTTTTTGTTATAATTTAAATCATTATGCCAGTTCCATTCCATCGAATCGAAATATATGCCGTCTGCATTTAATTTTATAGCAGGATCAATTTCCTCTTTTCTTACTGTACCATAACGGTTAATACCGGTTATATCAGGGTCAGCATTTGTAGTTACGCTTACCGCCCAGCCGCTTTTGAACCAGGGTGTTTTAAGCTTACGCGCCTGCCAAAGATTATTATCATCCAGCGTTAAACTTGTCTGCAGCATTTCTTTATATTCATTAGGAATAACATTATTGTTTACCAAATCTTTATATTTCATTTTAATATCTTCGATTGGTATCTGTATATCCCACGGTTCTGTGTACTCAAGGCTGTAAACACCGGCTTCTTTGTCCGCTGTAATTGTCGGTTCCCTGTTTAATCCGTTATCTTTTGAAGGCCAGCTTGTTTCGTGGAATGCAAAGCCGAAATCTTTATAATCTTTTATAGCATGAAGAGGAGAAAAAGGCAGCCATATTCCCTCATTGGCAACGCGTTTTTTAAAGTATTCCGGCTGAATTTGATAAAACTTATCTAAAGCTGCCCTCAGGTTCCAGTTATGATTATATTCAAAGAGAAAAAGCTTAAAGAAAGTTCTGCCGGGGAATTTTAAAGTTTCATTCGAAATTGCTAAATCAAACTCCGATACCATTCCTGATTCCGGTTCATAAGCCAGCCTGAAAACAACAGGCATTCCCATATCTACGCCCCAGCCATATCCGGCCGTATCGGATGATATTGCCGCTAACGGATAAAATGACATTTTACCGTTGCCAAGTTTATCCCCGTATCCGCCATTATGATTTTCATCCGCGTTAAAAGCCCCGTCAGGAGGAACTACGGTATTAACATCAATATAATTATTAAATATTTTATTACTGTTCCCAACATTAACCGTGCTGTCTATATCATATCCCCATGTAAGATTGCTTCCTTGTTCACTTAACGGGAAAATAATTTTTAAGGTAAAGCACACATTCTCTTTTTTTAAACTTACAGCTTCGCCTGACAGTTCAATGCGGGTATCAAATTTCTTAAATGTCAGTTTAATATCAAGATTTTCATCAGAGAATTCTTTAATAAGGCTAAGTCCGTTTTCCTTAGTGACATTATCTCCAATTAATTTGAATGACTCTGAATCAGCAGCAGGATAATATTTAACGGCAATTTTTGTCCTGTTGATTATTTGCATCCAGTTATCCACCTGCGCATTAGCCGAATAACAGGCGACAAATATTAAAATAATTGTTATAAGGCTGCGGTAATAAAGCTTAGTTATTTTCAATTGTTTCCTCTTATAACTTTTAACATTACAAACTGATTAAATTTTATATTAAGAAATGGATTTGAGGAGTCGATATTTGAGAGTAATTTCCCTGTGAATAAATCATAAATATTATAATTTCCCTTCTCAAGGCCCCTTAATTCCGCTTTACCATCATATTTTTCTTTTGAAAAGAATGAATAATAATAAGCATCGCCTTTTTTAATTAAATGTGTTTCAGGCTTATCATAAGCGATATCATAAAGGTTTAAATATTCTCCTTCGCTCATTTTTTCATTATTATAAACACTTATCCATTTTTCATAATAATCTTGTTTAGCCGGAGTAAGTATTAAAGATGAATCTGCCTGCGGAATGCCAGATTTTGTAAATTTTGTTGAAGGGACCCCGCCAACTCCCATTGTAGAAACAAAATCTTCATCTCCCGTAGGTACATACTCTTTAAGCTCATCATGCCATATATGATTTGTAAGCTCAACGTGGTCTCCACTGTAAGCAACCTTATTACCTAATAAAGCCCTGTATGCTTTTCCTCTTAACCTTATCTGCCATGGGCTTTCAGGGTCAGACGCAACAAGCTGATTTACGTATGGCAGATTGTATATCGAAAAATTCGTACCGCACGGGCATAATTGTATTACAAAATTGGGATTTAATTTTAATGCAACGTCATTTATCTGTCTAAAATATTCCGGAACTGCGCGCATAGAAGCTATGGCATTTTTATGATTATGTGTTTTATTAAAACATTCCGGAGCCATATTGAAGTTTTGCCCGTCAATCTTAAAACCGTCAACTCCCCACTTTACAATTGCTCTTTTTACAAAAGTCTTAAAATAGTCCACTACACCTTTATTTGCAGGGCATAAATAATATGAATTCCACCATGATACTTTTACTCTCTTGCCGTCTTTATCTAGCAGGAACCAGTCTGGATGTTCCGAGCCTATTTTAGTATTAAGATTAAACCCATACTCCTTCATATTAGCCGGATAATATTTTGCGCTGTAAATAGAATCATGCGCAGTTAATGGAGCCCACCATAACCTTACTTTAAGCCCTTTTGCATGTATGCTGTCTATAAGGGCCTTCATGCTTTTATCGCCGTCAGGAAATTTATCCTTATCAAGTTCCCAATCACCAAGATTATTCTGCCATCCGTCATCAATAGTAACCCAGTTAATTCCTAATTTCTTTACTAAATCTAAAGAATTTAGAATATCAGACGGAATGAATTTCCTTCCATATCCCCATGCACACCATTCAGTCTGGAAAGCTGATTTTGGCGATGTGTAAGTTTTAAAGTTATCTGCACGCAGAAGTTCCGCATAAGTTTGCAGCCCGTTAAAATAATCGCCGTTATGAAAAATAATTGCAAACGGTACATTTTTATAAACTTCTTTCGGGGCTAATTTTATATCCTGATTGCTTAATATCTTAAAGGAAACTCCGCTGTCTGCAATTACTTTAACAGGCAGAGATATTAGTTCCTGAACTTTTGATAAAGAAGCAAAAGCAATGCCTTGCTGCTTTGTCCAAAGGTCAACAACCGGCATTCCGCCGCCGTAATCGTCCGCATTCATTCCCTGAAAATTATCACGTTTAAAGTCACTTGTTAATGGAAGTATCCAATCAAACCTTCCCTCATAAGAAGCGCCCTGAAAAGACCAGAATTTATAAGAACTGTCTGCGCTAAAGTCTTTTGCATTTAATAAAAAACTTGAAATAGCATATCCGCCAAGGTTTATCTCACTATTGCTTAGGTTTTTAATTGAAGACGTACATACTATTGAACCGGTAATTTTTTCAGGGAGTGAGATTACGAAGTTCAACTCAATATTAAGACTACTGCATATTGCGGTAATTTCAATCGATTTACTTTTTCCATATACTGCATCAGCATTATTTTTTGTTACACACTTAACAACATTAAAATCATTAACCTGTTTACCGTTTATATCAATTAAATAATAAAATGGAGAAGCAGAAGAAATTAGCTGCCAGTTTGTATTGTGTATAAACAAGGAAGCATTTAAATGACCGTCAATAGCAATTCTATATTTTGAGTTGCTTAACTCATGTATTTCCTTCTCATTTGCAAAACACAGTAAAGAAAAAGTTAACACTATCAATAATATTGGAAATATGTTTTTCATTTATCTATCTCTTTTTGGTTTCATTCCCAAACCTCTTGGCCGGGTAATTCATTATTGTTTGTATAAAGTTTTTAAAATTCATTTTCCAATTTAACAATGTATTGAAAGTATCCGGCAAACAACTTAAATTCTTCTATTCGGGAATTGACGGGAATGTTAACTTCTTTTAAGACAGGTAAACATTCCCGCCGCATCCGATATTCCAGAACTAACTAATTTAATCTAACACATAACTACTTAAGGAGAACTATCTTTTTAGTTAACTGTTGGCTGCCCTGTGAAAGTGTATAGAAATAAACACCACTTGACAGGCTGCTCATATTTAAGTTTAACTGATACTCGCCTTTTTCCTTGAATTCATTACTTACTACTGTTTTAACTAACTGGCCCATAACATTATATACTTTTAGACTTATGTTACCTGCTTTAGCTAAATTAAATTTAACGGTAGTTGATGGATTAAAAGGATTTGGATAAGCATCATAAAGCATAAACTTGCTGGCTACCTGGCCTGTTGTTTTTGCAACACCGGTATATCCGCCTGTAAACCAGCCCGGATCTCCTACCGGTTTGCCGTCAGTGGAAGCAGTTTTTAAAGCAGCATTGCTGTATTTCATATCTGTTGCTTCCGGAAGAGGCCATGCAGGAATCCAGTTATCTCCCGTCGCACTCTGAAGTTGATAGCCATAAATATCTGTTGTTGCAACATTTGTTCTTATATCTACAAAATATTGGAACAATCCAACGCCGTTGCCCTGATTATTATACAACACCTGGTCAATTGAAGAACCAAATCCTGGGTCAACATTCTGGTTTCCTGACTG
>JARLHB010000024.1 GCA_031292465.1 Ignavibacteriaceae bacterium | reverse complement strand
TTCAGTAGATGAAGGAGAAAACATTCCGGCAGGTACAATCTTAGCAAAAATATCTAAGCAGCAAACAAAGAGCCGTGATATTACAGGCGGTCTTCCAAGGGTAACTGAATTATTTGAAGCAAGAAGCCCGCAGGAAACAGCAATAGTATCTGAGATAGAAGGTATTGTTAAATTTGGTGCCCGTAAAAAGGGTTCGCGCGAAATTATAGTTGTTGCGCCGGATAAATCTGATGAAAAGAAATATAATGTACCACTTGGTAAGCATATTCTTGTTCAGGAAGGCGATGAAATACCGGCAGGTGAAAAAATTACTGACGGCCCTATTAATCCTCATGACATTTTGAAGATTAAAGGTACAAGCGCTGTGCAGGAATATCTTGTAAATGAAATTCAGGATGTTTACCGTTTACAGGGTGTTAAGATAAATGATAAGCATATTGAAGCAATTGTAAAACAGATGCTTCAAAAGATTAGAATTGTTTCACCGGGCGATACCAAATTTCTTGAAGAAGATGTTATTGACAGAAATCAATTTATTGCTGAAAATGACAGAATTATGGCGATGGTTCGCATTACCGATAAGGGCGATTCAAAGTATAAAGACGGACAACTTATTTCAAAGAGTAAATTTAGAGAAGTAAATCTGGATCTGAAGAAAAAGAGTAAAAAACCTGTTGAAGCAAGAGATGCTGAACCGGCTACTTTTGAACACATACTTCTTGGAATTACACAAGCTGCACTTTCTACTGAAAGTTGGATTTCAGCAGCATCATTCCAGGAAACAACAAAAGTGCTGGCAAATGCAGCTACCGAGGCTAAAGTAGACCTATTATTAGGATTAAAAGAAAACGTTGTTATGGGTCATTTGATACCTGCCGGTACAGGTCTTAAGAAGTATAAGGAACTAATATTGTCTTCAGAACAGGTAGAAGAAGAAAATACTGAAAAAGAAGAAATACAAGCCCAGTAAGAATTAAGAAATCCGACCGGAAATATCTTTCGGTCGGATTTTTAGGCTTAAAAAAGCGTATAAAATAAAAATATTTCACAGATTTCTTGACAAATTTTAGGCTATAGTCTATATTAGAAGTCTGAATTTTTTTTGATTTAGAATATTAGGAGATTTTAGTGCCCACGATAAATCAGTTAGTAAGAAAAGGCCGTGTTCGGATTCTATCGAAGAAGAAAGCACCGGCTCTTGACGCTTGCCCTCAAAAAAGAGGAGTATGCACAAGAGTATATACTTCGACACCAAAGAAACCAAACTCTGCATTAAGAAAAGTAGCCAGGGTAAGGTTAACAAACAGCATGGAAGTAACAGCTTACATTCCAGGTGAAGGGCACAATTTACAGGAACACTCAATTGTTTTGATTAGAGGCGGCAGGGTTAAGGATTTGCCTGGCGTACGTTACCATATTATCAGAGGCACCCTTGATACAAGCGGTGTTGAAGACAGAAAAAAAGGCAGATCAAAATACGGCGCTAAAAAACCAAAGGCTAAATAAATTTTATGAGAAAGAAAAGAGCAGGAAAAAATCGTTTAAAACCAGATCCAAAGTTTAATGATATACTGGTTGAAAGATTTATAAATTCGATAATGTATGACGGCAAAAAATCTAAAGCGCGTTATGTAGTATATAAATCTTTTGATTTAATAGAAGAGAGAGCTAAGAAACCGGGTATTGAAGTTTTTAAGAAAGCTTTAAGTAATACACAACCGGTAATTGAAGTTAGAAGCAGAAGAGTTGGCGGCGCTACTTATCAGGTCCCTACAGAAGTAAGGCCTGAAAGAAGAACTGCTTTAGCGATGAGATGGATTAAAACTTATGCAAGAGCAAGAAATGAAAAATCCATGTCTTTAAAATTAGCTTCTGAACTGTTGGCTGCTTCTAATAATGAAGGATCTTCAGTAAAGAAAAAAGAAGATGTACATAAAATGGCAGAAGCAAATAAAGCGTTTGCACATTTTAAGTGGTAATGAATTTTTTATGTTAAATGAGATTGTAAATAGAGTGGAAAGAATAGTTTAAGTTATGACAGCAAGACTACCTATAGATAAAGTTAGAAATATCGGGATTATGGCTCATATTGACGCCGGTAAGACTACAACTACCGAACGCATTTTGTACTATACAGGAAAATTGCACAGAATTGGTGAAGTACACGACGGCGCTGCTACCATGGACTGGATGGAACAGGAAAAAGAACGCGGAATTACTATTACAAGCGCTGCAACTACATGTTTCTGGGATGACCATCAGATTAACATTATTGATACTCCCGGACACGTTGATTTTACTGTTGAAGTTGAAAGATCATTAAGAGTTTTAGATGGTGCGGTTGCACTTTTCTGCTCTGTAGGCGGTGTTGAACCACAGTCTGAAACTGTTTGGAGACAAGCTGATAAATATCAGGTTCCAAGAATTGCGTTTATTAATAAAATGGATAGAACGGGTGCAGATTTCTATGGCGCTCTCCAGATGATTAAAGACAGACTTGGTGCTAATGCCGTACCTGTTACTTTGCCAATTGGTGAAGGCGATATGTTCGCCGGTGAAATAGACCTGCTTACTTTTACAGCACGTATGTATCACGAAGAAACCATGGGCGCTACTTTTGATGAAATTCCTATTCCAAAAGATTTAATAGAAACAGCAAATAAATACAGAACCGAGATGTTGGAAGCAGTGTCGGATGTTGATGATACACTTCTCGAGAAATATCTTGGCGGCCAGACCATTACTGAAGCAGAGATTAAAACTGTTTTAAGAAAAGCAACAATAGAATTAAAAATAGTTCCTGTACTTTGCGGTTCTGCATTTAAGAATAAAGGAGTACAGAAATTACTTGATAGCGTGGTCGATTTTCTGCCTTCTCCTGTAGATACGAAGGAAATTGAAGCCCATCATATGGGAATTAAAGATGTTATTACAAGACGTATAGATGAAAAAGAAAAGTTTCTTGCTCTTGCGTTCAAAATTATGAACGACGCTTATGTTGGCAAGCTTACTTTCTTTAGGGTTTACTGCGGTACATTAAAAGCAGGATCATATATTTATAATGCTGTAAGCGGAAAAAAAGAAAGAATCAGCCGTTTGCTTCAGATGCACGCAAACCACAGAGAAGAAATTGATGAAGTAAAAGCAGGAGATATTGCTGCTGCGGTTGGATTAAAGAATACAAAAACAGGCGATACGCTTTGTGATGAAGGCGATCCTGTAGTTCTTGAAAAAATTATTTTTCCGGAACCTGTTATACAGATTGCTATTGAACCGAAAACTAAAGCTGATCAGGATAAACTATCTGATGCATTAGTTAAGCTTTCGGATGAAGATCCTACATTCAAAGTTAAAGTTGATGAAGAAACAGGTCAGACTTTAATAAGCGGTATGGGCGAACTTCATCTTGAAATACTTGTTGACAGAATGAGACGAGAGTTTAATGTTGAAGCAAATGTTGGTAAACCACAGGTTGCTTATAGAGAAACAATTACACAAACGGTTAATGCCGAAGGTAAATTTGTTAAACAAAGCGGTGGACGTGGAAAATATGGACACGTATGGGTTGAATTCAGTCCAAATGAACCTGGTAAAGGATATGAATTTACAAATGCTATAGTCGGCGGAGTTGTTCCAAAAGAATATATCCCGGCAGTATCTGCAGGTATTCAGGAAGCATTAAGAAATGGCGTTG
>JARLHB010000023.1 GCA_031292465.1 Ignavibacteriaceae bacterium | reverse complement strand
GTTTAAACCAGTAACATAATAATATTGATTTGTTAATCCTGTTATATTTCCAACCAATGGAGTATATTGATCAGACTGGCTATACTGCAGTGTGTAGCTTAGCAATCCTAATGTCGATCCGTTTATATACCAGGATAATGTATCTTTAGTATTATATACGGTAGCGCCGTTTCCAGGCTGAGATAATACTATTGCAGCACCGGCTGACCCGCCGACAACCGTAAATGAACCTTGTGACCAAGTTGAATAAGCAGAGCCGTTATAAGATGCTACAGCCCAATAATAAGTTGCACCATAAGTTAAATTGGTTGTATCCTGCACGCTAAATGTTGTAGGACTTACAGTATAAACACCGCCATTATTAGTATTGGTACCCGGACTGTAACTTGTCCAGTCTGATGGTGCAGATCCCTTTATGTATTTAACTACATATTGTGTTATACCAAGCCCGCTGCCTTCCTGATACCAGTTAAGAGTTGGCTGAGGTGTATAAACGATAGGAGTTGTTACACCGATAGGCCATGAAGCAACAGGGTGACTTGTTGTACCGCCAGCAACTGTAAACTTTCCATTTGTAACAGGTGTGCTTTCGGACCATGCCGATGTGGTTGTAAGATTATTAGATCTTACTCTCCAGAAATAAGTCTGGCCAGGAACTAAGCCAGTTGCATCATAAGACATTTGATCTGCAACTAAAGTTGTAACCGGATACCCTACTATATGCGATGCAAAAGTAGAATCAATAGAAAGATCTACATCATAATATAACCCGCTTGATGCTGTATTCAGGTACCAATATAAAGTTGGATTTGTTGTATAAACCGTCTCTCCAACTATAGGATAAGAAGTTACCGGAATTACAACTGTACCCGGACCATTTGTAACAAAGCTTTCAACTGTTGACCAGTTGGAGTATAGTCCGGTAGAGTCATAATAAGCTCTTACCTGCCAGTAATAATGTGTACCCGGTGTTAATGCAGGGGTAGTTACATAAAGATTACTTGTAGCAGTTAAAATATTCACATCTGTCGGATAACTTACAGCAGACACATCACTAAGCATACCGGTAGAATCAACTGTATTTGCTGTGCTGTATCTTACCTGATAAGTTAGTCCTGCGGAATACTGAGACGGATACCATGAAAGCTGCGGAGTATTTGTGTAAATAACACTTCCGCCAAGCGGCCATGAAGGATATAATATTACTGAAGAACCGCCAGCAACAGAAAACTTATAATACTCATTTCTGTCATATAAAACGTCATACGGTGCAGTTGATCTTTGAGCAATTACACGCCAGAAATAAGTTTTGCCATAAATTACACTGATTGAATCACTAAGGTTGGTTGTTGGTGCCAGTGAAATAGCATCCTTCCAGAATGTATAATCTGCAGGCGGAGTAGTAGATTGTTTATACTGGACAATAAACCTCATTCCTGAAATTGGAGTATTCAGATACCATGAGAATACAGCAGGAGACGTGTATACGATATCTGAATCTTTTGGTGTTGAAAGTGTTAATGTAAAATTCTGGGTAGTCGTAAAATGATAAATTGACGAAGTAAGTCCGTCTGATGAACCGCCTTGTACAGAAACCTGCCAGTAATATTTAGTTCCATTACTCAATGGTAAACCACTTAACGTATCTGCAGTTGCCCAGGAAGTAGCGTTTTGAGCAGTAATTTTAGTTGCTATTACATGAGAATCAAAAGCTGCTGAATCCGTCGATATCTTAACAGTAAATGTGGTTTCATTAAAAATATCACTCCACCCAAAGGTTGGCAGTACAGAAACACCCGTTAAACCATTAACCGGTGCAATTAGAGGTACATTAGTTGGTGCTGTTGTAGCTGTTGTAATTTCATTTGAAGAAGCGCTGGCATTTATTCCATCAAACGCTTTAACAGAATAATAATAAGTAGTGCTTGCTAACAGACCTGTTACAGAATAACTTAATACATTTCCAACATTAGCATCACTCATTACATCTGTTCCACCGGGTGTTGTCCCAACGCTTAATAAATAAGCAGTAGCGCCGCCCGTCGGGTTGGCAGTCCAGTTTGCAGTAAAACTTGTGGGTGCCATTAAACTTGCAGCAGTAGCTGTTGGAGGACCAAGCAATGTAATAGCTGTAATTTCACTTGAAGCACTGGTAGTATTAGCTCCATCAGTTGCTTTAACAGAATAATAATAATGTGTGTTTGCTATAAGTCCGCTTATAGGATAAGTTAATATGTTACCAACATTCACATCATTAACTATGTCTGTACCGCCTGAAGTTGTACCAACTCTTAGAATATAACCCGTTGCGCCGCCCTGCACATTAGCTGTCCAGTTTGCAGTAAAACCTGAGGAAGTAACTGAAGTAGCAGCATCAGCAGTAGGAGCACCTAATACAGTTGTAAAAGTGTACCATCCAGTTAATGGTTCTTCCACAGTAGAACCGGCATTATCAACAATTCTCCAATGATAAACTGTATTATTATCAAATTGGGTATGTCCTGCCAGAACTCCGGTAAGGTCGCCACCCGAAAATGTATACCCGGTAGCTCCTATTGCCCCCAAATTTTTATCTAAAACAATCCCCGTGAAGCCGGTATTTGTAGATATTTGGAAGCGTTCGCCTGCCAGAGTAGTAGCTCCTGCAAAAGTAAAACTTGTTGTTGCACTTATACCTGTTGAGTTGTTAGCAGGTACCTGTGCCATAGCAAAGCCGCTGAAAATAATAACAAAAAGAAACAGCAGGCTAAAATAGTTAGTCTTTAATTTCATAATATTTCCCTCTCGCTAAAGTTTATAAAACCAGCGTTAGTAATAGTTGCATTAACAGATTGTCCGGTAATCCCGGTTCCATTTAAATATGATTTGTTAGTGCTTGCTACACCTGAATCGGATTGCAAAGCAATAGTTTTAGAAATGATTAAATCTTCCCTGCACAAACAAATGGCATCAATTTTTGTACAATAGTTATTTGCAACATCCAATGTTGCCTTAACCTTGCCGCCATTTGCGCCGTAAACAATATTTGTTGCTGCTTTTGCGTTACCTCCAATTAAAACGAATAACGTTAAAACCAACATTATTCCGCCTGATAATCTCTGCTTTAACTCTACCCCGAGCATATCATTGATTGGCAAGCGGTTAATATTAGAAAAAAGCAACAAACTGAAATATTTCAGTCCTGCTTTCATGTATTACCCTCCTATTTACTAAAATAGTTTTAAGACTATATAAATTAATCTCTTAAACCAAACGGCAGCTTAATCGCTATATATTTTGATAAGCAGCCCATAATGGCCGAAACCATTCCTTTACGGGGAACTCTTTAATCTGAATGTATTATGAAAATAGAAACTTTGTAAACAAAAAATAGTACGACAACTTATCGTTTACACCTTAACCTAAAATTACAGTATGAAAATGCAACATTATTATTAAAAACTTAAGAAGAATTCTACACTTTGCTATTACAAACGATAAGAGGTAAATTGTATCGATTAAGGAATTTTCCCTCATTCCTTTACGGCCGATTTCCAACTATCTTTTTGTAAATAAAAGTTTTACAATAATAATTTATTCAATACCGCATTGAAAAAGTAACGGCGTATAATAACGATTGTGAAAATAGTTTTTACAGGCATTATATAAACTTAAGCCTGCATAATAGTCTTTTTTGTTTACCATACATAAATGGTATATATAATTTAAATATTTAATAATTAGTATGCAATTTTAAAATATATAGCTGTGATTATTTGGTTCTCATTGTGAGACAGCAGATTTTAGTGTTTCGATTAGCAAAAGACTTTGGGCAGGTGTAATGAAATAATCTATATATGCAATTATATATTTTATTAAATTATTAAAATTATTTTTAAAACATTATAAAATTAAGAAGGGATGAACAAGTTCATCCCTTCTTTTGACTGAACCATTTAAGGCAGCATACTGCCTTCCTGTCCTTTTACTTCGCTAAGCCGTAGTTCGCCGGTAGACTTAAGCGGGACACCATTTTCAATAGAGGCAAGATTAATTTTACCTTCTCTTAGATTCTTATAAAGAAGATCATGCTCCATTAAATAAAAGAACTGGTTTCTGAATTCATCAAGAGATATTCCGCAAGTTGCAGCATATTTGGCTAATTCATGCGGGTCTTCAAAATCAGATTGATTCAGCCTTAGCATATAACTTCTGGCTATATAAAATGATTCTGAAGACGGATCAACCATTCTTACTTTTGTTTTCTTTGTAACTGGGTCTAATATGTCAGAGAAGTACATCGGTACAAAACGGCCGTTCTGTATTGATACCATAGCGCCTGTTCCGCCGGAAAGTATAAACTGGGCGGCAGCAAAACCAAGATCACGAGTATATTCCATATCAAACGGAATAGGATCTGCACAACGAAGTTCATAACCTATATTCTTAGCTACGATTGTAGATTTTATATTGAACTCTTTTAATCTTTCCTGAACTTTATACTTTAAGATTTCTCCAAAATTAACTTCAGCAATGCGGATGTTATCATGCGCATCTCTTTCGATGGTAACCATAGGATCCAAATCTTCAGGCTTCAAATGTTCAACAAGGCCTTCGGCAATAATTGCAACGCCGTCTTTTCTTCCGTAGCTTAAACGCTTGATAATTGCGCCTACAAGAATATCGACTATATTATTAAGCCGCATATCCGGCCCGCCAAATTCTTCGGGGATTAATGTAAGTGTAGCTCCGGTAGCTTTGCCGATTCCAAGTGCCAGATGCCCGGCTTTTCTGCCCATAGAAACTACAAAATACCAGCGGGATGTAGTTTGTGCATCTACCATTAAATTCTTAACAAGTTCAACGCCGATGTGGCGTGCAGTTTGGAAACCGAATGTGGAAATACCGTGGGGTAGGTCAAGATCGTTGTCAATCGTCTTTGGCACATGAACGACTTTTATCCTGCCGTCTGCCATTTCATCAACTTTTAATGCGCTGTATGCAGTATCATCACCGCCGATAGTGATTAATTTATCCACATTAAGGCGTAATAACGAAGTTACAGTTTTTTCAAGATTTTTTTTGTCTTTGGTGGGATTGTTTCTTGCAATGCCAATATACGACCCGCCTCTGAAGTGAATCCGGCTGACATTTTCGATTGTTAATTCTTCAACATGCGAAATATCGCCTTCCATAATCCATTTGAATCCGTCTTTTATACCAAGGACTTCAACTCCTTCTAATACGGCACGAATTGTTGCAGCACCAATAACACTATTAATACCAGGCGCCGGTCCACCACCGACCAATATCGCTAACTTTTTAGGCGCAGTAGCCATCGTCTCAACTCCTTAATTTAGATATTATATTATTTGTTTATTTATTTATTTTCCCGGTTTCTATTCCGAAAAAAGTATTTTTTAATAGAACACTAATAATCTAATTAAATAACGGAGATCATAAGAACGTATTAAAGAACCTTTAGCTTAGCAAATTTCAGCATTAATTGTTTCACATTATTTCCCTCGAATACCACCGTTGCCTTTTGCATATCACCGGCTCCAACAACCTGGGTTACCTTACCGAGTCCGAATTTTTCATGCATAACCCTGCTGCCGGGACGTAGTGATTTATTATCCTGATCAAAGTTTTCGTAATCGACATTTTCAAAGTATTCGTAGTACATCTCTTTTTTAGACTTCCTGAGGGAAGACTTACGGCCGATGCCGCCGTTTATTTCCACATATGTGGATGGATCGAGTTCATCTATAAATCTTGACCTGCTCTGGTAAGCAACCTCGCCAAAACGGTACCGGGAACGGGCATGAGATATATAAACTTTTTTTTCTGCACGTGTTACCGCAACATAAAACAGCCTTCTTTCCTCTTCCAGCGAGGCATCCGAACTGAACCGGTTTGATAACGGGAATATATCTTCTTCGCACCCTGAGATAAATACGACAGGAAATTCAAGCCCTTTTGCAGCATGAATGGTTAAAAATGTAACAACATTCTTTTCCTCTTCGTATGAATCCACATCGGACATTAGAGAAACATCTTCAAGAAATTGTTCCAGTTTTGCATCTTTATATGTATTGGAAAAATCGCTTAAAGCTGATAGGAGCTCGTTTATATTTTCCCAGCGGGCAATTGATTCCGGTGTGTTTTCTTCCTTAAATATACGCAATACGCCAAGTTCATCAACCAATGCACGGGAAAGCTCTCCTACAGACAATTTGTCTTTTAAGCCGATATATTTATCAAGAAGAATCTTAAACGCCTTAACGTTTTTCTGGATTCTTTCTTTTATATCTATTACTTCAAAAACGCGCGCCATAGTGTCAAATAATGACAGGTTTAACTTGCGGGCAAATGCAATCATCCTTTTAATTGTTGTGCTACCTATGCCGCGCTGCGGAAAGTTCATAATACGCAGCAGGCTTTCTTCATCAGTCTGATTGGAAATAACACGCAGGTACGCAATTATATCCTTAACTTCCTTGCGCTTGTAAAATTCTGTGCCGCCGATTATCCTGTAAGGAATTTTTTCACGCCTAAAAATGTCTTCTAAAGCTCTTGATTGGGCATTTGTCCTGTAAAGTACGGCAAAATCCTTCAAAGACAATTTCTTCTTTGATATTTCGAATTTAATATACTTTGATATCTGAAATGCTTCATCTTTTTCATCGGCACATTTAACAAGCGTAAGCTGTTCGCCATCGTTGTTTTCAGTCCAAAGTGTTTTAATAATCTGGCTTTTATTATTTTTAATTACAGAATCAGCCGCAGCAAGAATAAATTTAGTCGAACGGTAATTCTGTTCAAGTTTAAATATCTTATGTTTAGGGAAATCTTTTTCAAAATCCAGCATATTGCCCACATTAGCGCCGCGCCAGCTGTAAATACTCTGGGCATCATCGCCGACAACGCAAATTTTACCATCGCGTGTGGTAAGCATCTTTAAAAGCTCATACTGGGCTTTATTCGTATCCTGAAATTCATCAACCAGCAGGTACTCGAATTGTTTTTTATATTTTTGATGTATTTTAGGATTTATATTGAACAGATCAATCGGTTTTAACAATAAATCGTCAAAATCCATCGCATTATTTTCAACAAGCCTTTTTTGATACTCATCAAAAACATCTGCAATTTTCTCATCAATGAAAGATTGTAAATGGTGCTGCCTGAATTCCGCAGGAAGTATCATGTGGCTTTTCAGGTTGCTTATTCTGTGCCTTATTGAATTTGTAGTAACGCCTTCAATTTCGATCTCCAAATTAGACATAATATTGGAAACCAGAGACGTAGAATCTTCGGTATCATAAATTGAAAAATTACTCTTGTATTCAAGGCTTTTTGCTTCAATTCTTAATATTTTAGCAAATATTGAATGGAAAGTGCCCATCCAAACATGGCTAGCTTTATTGCCGGCAAGCTCTTTAATCCGGCTTTTCATCTCATTTGCCGCTTTATTTGTAAAAGTTAAGGCAAGGAGGTTCTCAGGCTCGAAACCATTTTCTATTAAGTAGGCTACTTTAAAGGTAAGTACTCTTGTCTTACCGGAACCAGCACCCGCCACTATCATTTGCGGGCCGTTGATATATTCTACAGCTTTTCGTTGCTCACTGTTCAATGATTTTAGATTGATCATATTCCCTGTTTTTTTGAATTAGATCTTTTTTAAGGTGCAAATATATGGAATTTTCAATCGAATTGAAAGGATATAAATCAGTACAAAATCAAAATATCTTTTAACTATTTATGCGCTTATTATGCATGTTACAAAGATTCCTGACTTGTAATTGGTAAATATTTCCCTGCATAGGTATTATTATTCAAATAAACTTTAAAGTAAATCACACAATTATGTAAAAACAATAATTTTGTTGCAGTAAGGCGTTTAGTTTCTTACATTTAACATTAAAATCAATCAATAATATTAAAAGGTGAGTTATGCTAAATGAAAAAATCCAGAAAGCCTTAAATGAGCAGTTAAATCTTGAAGTATCTTCATCCTATGAATACCTTGCAATGTCAGCATTTTTTGAAACATTAAATTTTTCAGGATTCGCAGCATGGATGAGGGTCCAATCCACTGAAGAATATGCACATGCACTTAAATTTTATGACTTTATTCTTCAAACCAACGGGAAAGTTGAACTTACACAAATTAATACTCCTTCTTTGCATTATAAGACCCCAAAAGACGCTTTTGAAGCTACCTACAAACATGAACAGAAAGTTACCGCATCAATTCATAACCTGGTGGGACTTGCAATAGACTCCAAAGATTATGCAACAAATAACTTTTTACAGTGGTTTGTAAATGAACAGGTAGAAGAAGAAGCTAACGCCTTAAAAATACTTGAAAGAATTAAAATGATTGAAGACAGCAAAGGCGGCCTTCTATATCTTGATAAAGAATTAGGCAAAAGAGGAAGAACAGCTTAGAACATATTTTATTAGTAGGTCTTTGATAAATTAAAGACCTACATTTTTTTCTCCCTCCTTGATAAGTTCCTTTTTCATCCCTTTGATTGATTGATTTTCACACTCAATGTTTCTATTTTGATTTAGGATAATAACCAAGAGCATTAATTGGGTACAAATAATTGATGCGATTGAGTAAAATTGAATTGGATATTCGAATAACAAGACCATTGTTGATAATAAGGTGGTGTTATGGTAAAGATCAATCCGTCCATTTCAGAATTCAAATGGAAATCCACAAATGAAGTATGTGAATTCGCCGACGACATAATCAAGACATTGCGGGAACCCTCACTTTTATTGGATAAAGATTT
>JARLHB010000174.1 GCA_031292465.1 Ignavibacteriaceae bacterium | reverse complement strand
AGTAGATAATGCAGTTAAAGATAATATTGCAATGACGGTTGAGAAGTTAAAATCTTCCGAACCGATTTTAGAGCATCTTATTCAGCAGAGCAGCTTAAAAATTACCGGCGCCTACTATGACCTGGACGATGGGAGTGTAATATTTAATAAATAAATTTTCCCCTAATCCACTCCTTTATAAGGAGGGGTCGGCTTTTCGGCCAGAGGCTGATCAGCCAGAGGCTGATCAGCCTCTGGCTGAAGCCGGGGGTGGTCGAATGATTACAAGTATAGTATAATATTTAATCAACAGCTAAAGCTATTAAATAAATCTATCTCCTCTAAATTCTTCATTACAGTTCCCGCCTTTCCAATTTTTTCTTTGATTTTAATATCTTATTTTTCCGCTAATTATTTACCAATATTGAAATTACCGTTATGCGTATAAAATCATATTTTTTAATTGCATTCTGCTTAGGTATAGTTTGCCTGCAGACGGAGATAATTTATCCGCAGGTATACGGCTTTTCTAATCAGATTGGAAAATTTAAGGAAGCTGCTTCGTTTGCCTATTCGCCATCGGGGTTTATTTATGTAACTGATTCAGGAACCAATGAGGTTTACAAATTAGACACGCTCGGCAATGTTCTAAAATCCGCTGGCGGCTATGGCTGGGATCAGGGACTGTTTGATATTCCGTCCGGTATTTCGGCCAATCCCCTTTCCGTTTATGTATGTGATAAGAATAATCACCGGATTGAAAGGTTTGATAAGGATTTAAATTATATTTGGCTTCTGTCAACGCATAACAGTGATACAACGGCGCAGCGTTTCGGCTACCCGCTTGGATGCGCAATCTCCCAGCAGGGCGATATGTATATACTTGATTCCGAGAATAAGCGTATAGTGAAGTTTGATTTTTCCGGGAATTTCTCACTCAACTTCGGTGGGTATGATGCGGGTGAATATGCGCTCTCCAATCCACAAGGCATTGCTATTTCCAACAGCAATAATATTCTGGTAACCGACGGCAAACAGATTGTAATTTTCGACCAGTATGGAAGCGGAACAGGAATTATTAAATCAAATGATGAGCTTAAAGGCATTAGTATAGTATTTAATATGCTTACGGTTAATTCCGACAGCGCGGTTTACTTTTATAATCTAAACTCGCAGGATCCGGCGCTAAGTAAATTAAAATTAAACGGATTAGACAGGAAACCTGAAATTACGGGCAGTTTTATTTTTAATAATAAGTTATATTTACTGACAAAAGAAACTATTTTGGTTTTCAATAAGATATAATAACACGGAAAAACACTTTGGAGCTTAAATTTGCATCGGCCCCCAATTAATTTTAAATGAACACATCAACTACAAATACTTTTTTTACACCTAAGTTTTCATATTCTTCTAAAAACAGGTTATTCGTCAGACTGATTTTTTTTATTGCAATTTCAGTATGGTGTTTTGGCTTTACATGCCGCTCTATTTTGCCTGATTCTGCATATACTGCAATAGCATCACTTTTTCTAAAAAAAATTTACGGCACTGTATGCCATCAGCATATTGAAAAGACTATTTTTTCCGGCGGAAATTATTTTTTTGTATGTGCCCGATGTACGGGCATATATTTTGGCGCATTAATAGCTTCATTAAATTCTTTAATAATATTACACAGGCTTCCGGTAAAGATGAAACTGCTGTATATTTCTTCCGTACCCATGTTAATAGATGTATTTTCAACTACAATGGGAATTTATTCATATTCAAAAATAATCGCTTCACTTACAGGGATATTTTTTGGTTCGGCAGTATTTGTTTATATTTTGGCTGCTTTAGAAAATAATTTTATGGACAAATCTGTATAAATGAATCGTAATCAGTTAATGCCTTCTCTTGTCTGCGGGTTTGGTGCAGCAGTTCTTACCACTATACCCGGAGTTAAAAGTTTTGCCTGCTGCCTTATTGTTCCTATGGCGGCTGTAATATCAATAAATCTTGATCACCGGATTAATAAATCAGAATTTCCCGTAAAGGCAGGAACGGCAATTTTGTTCGGCATAATGACGGGCATATTTGCGGCTTTATTTTCTACGGCTTTTGACGTACTGATTACTTCTATTTTCCATACAAATGATTTTGTTGAAGCTCTTCCCCAAACTGAAGCTCTGGTGAAACAATATAAATTAGACGCCATTTTAGACCAGACACTGGTTATTTTCAAGCAAATGTCCAAAGATATAAGCTATTACGGCTTTTCGGTTTTTTATACCTTTGCAATGCTTATAAGCAATTTATTTGTAAATGTAATATTTGGAATTTTCGGCGGCCTTGTGGGCATGTCCGTATTTAATAAACGAACAACTAAATCTTAAAAATTAAAATTTTACTGTTTTATGGTTACTGCAATAATATTTTCTGCGCACTTACTTTTTACATTAATTGTATTTACTAAAAAATGGCAAAATGAATCAGTCTCGGCTGCATGGCTTAATATGGGCCTGATTGCAATACTTTTTTCCGTAGGCTGGACAATTACAGGGATGATTTCTCCATTGTTGATGGATCCAAAGGGATTCGGGCTCTACTTCGACAGGGATACATTCTCTCTTACGCTTCTTTCGATAGGTGAATTCTTCTTTTATAATTTTTATTATAAAGACATTTTTTCAGAAAAGGAAAGAAAAATTATCGAAGCCGGTAAGGAAAAACAATAACAGCAGTCTGTTCAATTTTTTTCTGGCCCGGAGCTAAAGGTTCAAACCGCCATTGCCTAAGTGAATTTATTGCGGAGCTTTCAAGTCTTGTATCTGCTTTTATCAAAGGAATAATATTGCCAACCGTCCCGTCAGGCATAATTGTAAACTTCAGCCTGATATCAATTTCTTTATTTACGCCTTCAGGATATGCAGGAACTGAATAGCTGTAAATTCTTCTTTGTCCCTGCCCGCCCCAGTCAATACCGTACCCGAAACTGCCGGTGCCGTTTGTCTGGTTACCCATACCTTCGGAATTGATATTTGAATTAGCGGCAAGGTTGGAATTGTTTTTTTTGCCTGATTTATCTTTTTTCTTATCAGCCTGCTTAATAACATCTTCGCCGTTCTGGTTCAGCGCTTTAGGCACATCAGTATTCTTCAGTTCTTCGCTTTTATCCTTATTTTCCTTATCATCATTCTGCTTGGCAATCTGCGCTATGTTATCAAGCTGATTTCCAAGGGCGCCGGATGAACCCGGCATGCCGGTATTGCCGAATGACACTTCTACAGGCTGCTCTTCGGGAATGTCTGCTGTAAATTTTACTAATAACAACAACCCGAATACTATGATATGAAATATAATGGATATAGAGAATGAAAAATTTCTAATTGAGTTATATTTTACCGGGACCGTACTTCTTTCCGAAACTAACGTTGACATATTCTTCTGACTTTTTCACTATATAATTTATTTTTTTAATAATTTACTATTTATTCTTCGCAGAAAATTTTTCCGCTTCTGCTGCAGATTTTAAATTACCGACTTTTACGCGGAACCAGACACCACGCCCCGGTAGTTCGGCTCTCTCAACATAAGCCGCATATCCTTTAGCCTTCAATCTTGCTGCTTCTTTATCAGCGCTTGATTTTGACTGCCATGAAGAAACCTGGGCTACAAAGTTTTTACCCTGCTGGTAAACATTATCCTTAACTTTCTGCGTAGTTTCTTTTGGTACTGAAGTTTTATTAGTGTTTACTGCCGGCTGGCTTTTTATTTCCTGCTTAGGTTTTTCCGTTTTCTTTTGAGTATTGGGAACAGCCGGGTTATTATTTTTAACCGGAGTCTGCGTTGGCGCTGTCTTACTTCTATTTCTCAATGCAGAGCTTAATTCAGTATCCGCTGCCGCAGAGTTTTGTTTTGAATCTTTCGGATAAGGGTATGTTACCGGAACATCAAAATTCCTGTCTATAACCTTTGGCACAATGCTTACACTTTTTAATTTACCGGATTTAAAAAACTTCCCGGTAGAAAAATCGTACAGACTTATTTTATTTATATAAATAAATACGGCTACACCAACTGCAATTATAGTAAACATTGCAATCAGGAAAGGAAGGAATGAATTTTTCCTTGAATAATGGCTTACTTCTGCATGAGGTTTTTCTGCCGTTTTTACAACAGGTATGGACTTCTTAACCTCGGGTTCAGGAATAACCGGTTTAATTTCCGGTTCGGGAACAGTTAC
Organism: Ignavibacteriaceae bacterium; assembly: GCA_031292465.1. GTDB lineage: Bacteria > Bacteroidota > Ignavibacteria > Ignavibacteriales > Ignavibacteriaceae > FEN-1297. The sequence goes on along the minus strand of JARLHB010000174.1, from coordinate 4,129 downwards.
CGGCTCAAATTCAGGCTCAGGAAGATCGATTTTGGGCTCTTCCTTTACCAACGGTTCCGGTAAAATTTCAACTGTGCTTACCTGTTCTGCTACATCCGGGATTGTATGCTCTTCTGTAACAGCGGCAACATCTTCATTATCATTTAAATTATCTTCATTTGCTTCATATTTGCCGAAGTCCCACTCCAGGTGTTCTTCTGCTATTGTTTCTTCGGGTTTACTATTATCAAAATTAAATTCCGAAGTAATAGCTTTTACCCGTTGGAAGTCCTTTGAAATATTTTCATCATAAGATGGAACATCTTTAACGCCGTCAATTTCTTTATTTCCAATTACGGTATTTTTTTCGTCAACGGATTCTTCACCGAAATCCCATGCTAAAGAGTTCTTTTGTTCCGGTTCCTCAATAATTAACGGCGATGGCGGTTCAGAACTGGCATCAATTATAGCTTCTTCTTCAATCTGCCTGGAAAGGTCCCCGCCAAAATCCCATGATATATTATTATAATTAATTTCTTCCGTATTTATATCCTGAACGCCTGTACTACCGTTGATAGGATATATGTTTAATGTACCATTATCTGAATTGCCTGTGCTCCAGTCCGGTTCTCCGTACCCCCCGCTAAATGAAGATTTTTTTAAATAAATTACTTCATTATCATTAACATAATTTTTTACAATCTCAACATCTTCAAGAAGCTTATTAACCTTTGATTCAATCAGTTTTCTCATTTCATAACCGGTCGGTGTTATAAAATAATCCGTATCTTTAACTCCTTTAAGTGGAATAACAGGCTTGCCAATACTTAAACTAAAATAAGAATCTACGTAGTTATATTTTTCTGAAGCTCTGGCAGGGATATTAAAAATCAATCCATCATCATTTTTATCATCAAGGGAAGAGAATACAATTATTTCAGTATTTATTTGATTTGCTTTACCTGATATTTTTGGAGTGGTAGTTGTAAAAACTGCCTGCCTTAGCCGGAAATATCCAAAGTTTTTTAACTTAACTGCCTGCCCGGCCTTAAGCATAGCAGAAGTTTTTTGAAGGAATATTTCAAAAAATACTTTCGCTTCTGAATCGGGAATGCCGCTGCGCTTTACGATTTTCCTTATCAGTTCTGCTTTGGTCATTTCTTATAGATTTCCTTTTCCGGCATTAAAAGGCCGCCGGATATGCAATTAAACAAAATTCTACTTTTCAAGGATATAAAGATAAATCAGAATTGACAGATTTTCACCTACCATCTGTAATTTAAGCCAACTGTAACATCAAGCGGCATTTCTTTATATCCGCGCCACATATAATTATTATGGTTAATTAAGTTAGAAAGTTTCATTGTCAAATAAAAGTCCGGGAAAAGCTGGTACCCGAGTTTAACACCTAAATTTATATAGGGACTTAATGTATTTGAACTGTTAATATCGCTATGCATACCCGATAAATAAGTTAAACTCGTTTCTGTTTCAAGGCCGTTAATAAAATTATAGCCGTAATTAAACGTAACTTTAGCTTCAGGGTAATAAGGTACAATATTGCCGTTATCATCTTTGGTGCTGTTTAATTCAGCTGTTGCATAAAACACACCGCCCGGCCCCGGATGGAACAGAACATTAGCAAACAACGAATAGCTCTTTGCCTCAACAGTTGATAAATCAAACATACCGGCAGTAGTGTCAAAATAGTATGGCAGGTTATCATACTTAAAATATTTGAATCCTCCGTTAACTTCAACATAAGTATAATATTCATATTTTAATGCGGCAGTAAATGCAATATTTTTCTTTAAAAATATATTTGAAAATCTCTCAGCCATAAAGTAATCATTAGACTGCAGGAAATGCCCGCCGCCCAAAAACTCTGCCTGTGGAGAATATTCTCCGTAAAGTGATAATTCCTTATCAAAATACATTGCCATGGAAGCGTAAGGGGAAAAGAAATTATTACTCCCGGAATGCTGGTAATTAAACCCGAAATTAACATTTATCAGCCTTGTAAGGCTTAGCCCAATAGTCGGTTTGGCAGAAATAAAATTGGTATTTATACCTGATAAATAAGCATTTGTTAAATTCTGTTTTTTATAATCGGCCTCAACGCCAAGATTAAATGCAGGCAGGGTTAATTGGGCAAAACCGCTCATATCAAAAATATTTTCAGTAAAATGCTCATTTCTTAGGTCATAATTATCATCCGATAATTTAGCCGAAAATACAAAATACTGCCCCATCAGGTTATTCATTTCAACATAAGCGTTCCCGTTATTCAACGTACGCTTTAATGCAGGGTTATCAGAGGCAAAGAATTTATATGACGAAGTATTATACTGTCCGTTAAACTTAAATTGCGTCCCCGGCAGGAAAGCGGCATCGTCATCAGTATACAAAGACAAATTTGCGCCGCCATTTAAATAATATCGGTCGCTGTTATCAACATAGGCATTTCTGTTTTCCGCAGCGGCAAACGCTTCAAATAATCCGTTTGTAAACGGTGATGAAAAGTTTACATCAACTTTTGGCAGAGAATAAGTGCCAAGCCCGGCATTAAGATTTCCGGTTAAATAATGCAGGCTGTCTATAAGCAGCCCAGTGCCTTTAACAGGTATGTTCACTTCTTTCATCTGCAGGTTTTCTGTAGGAAAGACCGGCTTTAAGAAAGTTTCAGAGATAGTTGAAATAAAATCCGGGGCAATTTTTTCAGTCTTTCCTATATTTACAATATCTTTTCCTGTAATAACAAAATCCGGTAATTCCACGCCGGAATCCTGTGCAAAAATATATGGCGGAATAAGCAGCAATAAAGCGGTTAATATTTTCTTTATCATCGTATCCCTCTCAATTTAGCTTTTGCTTCTTTGCCGTAATCATCATTTTTATGTTTTGAAAGCACCACCTTATACATTTCCTTTGCCCGTTGATTATCCTTTAATTTAATATAACACTCACCCAATTTTAAGCAGGATTTTGTAACCCAATCATCATAAGCGGCAAAACTTGTACCCACTCTTACAAAAGCTGTAATAGCATCATTTAGATTATTCTGATTAAATAATGATACGCCGTAATAATATTGAGCCTGCGCTCCAATTTCATCCGTCCTGTTTTGCGCTAAATCCTGAAGATAGGGATCAGCCGTCTCATACATTTTGGAATCAACCGCAATTATTCCAAGCTCTAATTTGGATTTTTCAGCAAATACAGTACCGCTATACTTTTGAACAAGTTCCAGAAATATATTTTCGGCTTCTCCATTATTCCTTTTGTTTACCAATGTCATTCCCTTGTTAAAGAGAATTTCAGGGAATCTCTTTGTATCGGGAAGTTTGCTTAGTGCCTGGTTATATATATTTAATGCAGCGTCATAATTTTTCTGGCTGTTATAAATATTTCCGTTTTCTATAACCGCTGAAGGTGCAAATTCACTCTCAGGATAAGAATTGAATATTTCGTTAAAGTTAAACAAAGCTTCCTGGTACTGGTTCATATTCTCTGCGCTCTTCCCTATCCAGTAATATGCCTGCGGAACGAGTTTGCTCTTAGGGTAATAGGTTATAAAATCCTTATAACTAATTGACGCATTTTTATAATTATGGTCGCTGTAATATATGTCGCCTACTTTATAATAAATCTGATCAGCAAATCCTGATGAGGGATTTTGCTGCACAAATTGTCTCATAAAGGTTATAGCCTTTTCAGGATGGCCCTGCGCTACAAAGCAATCCTGTATTCCGTTTACCGCATCATAAACATGAGATGTTGAAGGATAGCTTGACAAAACAGTCTGGTAATTAACTATTGCAGAATCATAACTGCCGAGGTTATAATAACAGTCCCCGATTGAATAATAAATTAAAGAGGCAACAGTTGTATTGGAGTACCTGCCCAAAACATCGCGGTAGCTGGTAATAGCCGAATGATAATTGCCTCCCTGAAAATATATCCAGCCGATAAGATACAAAGACTTATCAGCGTACTCTGAATTAGGATACTTCTGCTGCAGCACCCTGAATTCATTTATTGCTTCCTGCGATTTGCCGGATTTATAAAGCGCCTGCAGTGGTTGCGACACGCCTGTATCGGCGCAGCTTCCACTGGCCGTTGTATATTTCGATGTCTTAGTGGTATACTT
>JARLHB010000173.1 GCA_031292465.1 Ignavibacteriaceae bacterium | reverse complement strand
ATAAAAGGTAATTTATGAAATTAGCTGATGTATCAATCCAGAGGCCGGTATTTGCGACTATGATGATTATGGCGCTCATAGTTCTCGGATTGTTTTCATATATTAAATTGAATGTTGACCTGTATCCCAATGTTGATATCCCTTATGTAATTATTACAACTGTCCTAAAGGGAGCCGGACCTGAACAAATTGAAACTGATGTAACAAAAAAAGTTGAAGATGCGGTGAATCCCATAGAAGGTGTGGACTGGATTCAGTCATATTCGCGTGAAGGCGTTTCAATAGTTGTAATTGCCTTCAAACTTGAAATTGACGGAAAAGTAGCCGCTCAGGATGTAAGGGAAAAACTTGCGGCAATAAAGAGCGATTTACCTGATGATATAGATGAGCCGATTATACAGCGCTACGATCCTGCAAGCCTGCCTATAATGTCTATTACTGTTTCAGGGCAGAGATCCGATAAAGAAATTACGGAGTATGCAAAAAATGTAGTAAAGAAAAGAATAGAAAATATACCGGGAGTGGGTTCTGTTAATTTAGTAGGCGGCGCCGAAAGAGAAATAAATATATCCGTAGATGCGGCAAAATTAAAGGCATACGGCTTATCCATCCAGGATGTTATACAAAGTGTCGGTGCCTCTAATGTGGAAATACCCGGTGGAAATCTTATAGACGGCCCGAGGCAGCTTCTTCTTAGAACAATGGGAAAATATAAAAAAGTCTCGGACTTTAGTAACGTTATTGTTGCAACTCCAAAAGGTAAATCTGTTTACCTGTCGGATATAGCTACCGTAGTGGATGGTGTTAAAGAGCAGACAAGTTTAACACGTGTTGACGGGAGTATTGCGGCAGGTTTGAGTATTCTTAAACAGTCAGGCAGCAATACCGTAAAAGTTGCCGATGAAGTAAAAAAACAGCTTGAGAATATTAAGAAGGAGCTTCCTCCTGATATGAGGATAAGCCTGGCACAGGATAACAGCACCTATATTAAAGATACTATTAACGATGTTATATTCGATATACTTTACGGCGGTTTACTCGCAGTTATAGTAATATATCTTTTCCTGGCAAATTCACGCGCCACGCTTATAAGCGCACTTGCCCTGCCTTCATCAATTATAGCAAGTTTTATAATGATGTACGCACTTAACTTTACTCTGAATATGATGTCGCTGCTTGCACTGTCCCTTGCGGTAGGATTATTAATTGATGATGCCATAGTAGTAATAGAAAATATATACCGGCACATGCATCAGGGTGAAACTCCTTTTGAAGCCGCGAAATCTGCTTCTGATGAAATAGGGCTTGCGGTTATGGCTACAACATTTACTATTGTTGCGGTGTTCGTTCCTGTTGCATTTATGCCCGGTATTGTGGGCCGTTTCTTTTATCAGTTCGGTCTGACAATTTCCGTAGCAGTATTGGTATCTTTATTTGTAGCCTTCACTCTTACGCCTATGCTTTCGTCCAGGTGGCTTAAAAAAGAAGATGAAGCTCTTTCCAAAGAAGGTAATATCCTTCAAAAAACTCTATTTTATTTCAATCACTTCTTTGAGATACTTAGCGGGAAATACAAAATAGCTTTAAGATGGTCATTAATTCACAGGCTTAGAGTTACAATTTTATCGGTGGTAGTATTCATTCTTAGTATGGCATTAATGGGTGCGCTGGGCAGCCAGTTCTTCCCGGATACGGATGAGAATCAATTCAATGTTACAGTGAATGCTGCGCCGGGAAGCTCTATCCAGCAGACAAGCAGTATCTGCGCAAAAATTGAAAATGAACTGCGGAAATATCCCGAAGTAACAACTATTTTAACTACTATCGGAGCAAGTAATGATCCTGTTACAAAAGCCACAATTTTAGTTAAGCTGGTAAAAAAAGGCGAAAGGAAGAAAAGTGATAAACAGATAATGTCCGAGGTAAGAAAAACATTTAAGTTCCTGCCGGGCGCAAATATAAGCTATGGTGTTTCAGGCGGGCCGGGCGGAAATCAGAAACCTGTTACTATGAGTGTGAGGGGTGAAAATCTGGATAAGCTTAGCGTTTACGCGGATAAAGTTGAGGCAATTGTAAGAGCAACCAGGGGCACTGTTGACGTTGAAAATAGTTTACAGACGTCAAAACCTGAAGTAAAACTACAGATTGACAGGGAGAAAGCCTCCGACCTCGGCGTCAGCCCTTATGAAATAGCTTCTTCGGTAAGAGCCATGGTTGATGGTTTTGTGGCTACAAAGTACCAGGAAGGGGATGAACAGTACGATGTAAGGGTAAGACTGAAAAAAGAAGACAGGTTAAATCTGGCGGATATATCCGGCCTTATGCTGAAGAGTACTAAGAAGGCAAAAGACGGGAGCACGATAATGATCCCTGTAACTGATGTTGCCACCGTTAATGAAGGTGTGGGCCCGTCTGAAATAAACAGGTATGCCCGGCAAAAGGAAATACGTATTGATGCTAACCTTGACGGAAGGTTTCTGGGCGAGGCATTGGGTGATATCCAGAAAGGGACAAGCAAGATAAAATTTGAATCCGGTTACTCGGTTAGTGTTGTCGGAGAAGGGCAAACACAGGCTGAATCTTTCATCAATATTTTAATTTCATTAGCGCTGGCTATAGTGTTTGTTTACATAGTCTTAGCTGCCCAATTTGAAAGCTTTGTCCACCCATTTTCTATTATGATAGCTTTGCCCATGTCGATGATAGGAGCAGTAATAATGCTCCTGATCTTCGGCAGTTCAGTATCAGTAATTTCCCTTATTGGTATAATTATGTTAATGGGACTTGCCACCAAAAACGGAATTTTACTTGTCGATTTTACCAACGTATTAAGAGGAAGGGGCTTGTCCAGATTTGATGCATTAATGGAGGCCGGACCGACAAGGCTGCGTCCAATCCTAATGACAACTTTTGCAATGATTTTCGGAATGATTCCGGTAGCATTAGGTTTGGGCGAAGGGGCTGAATTCCGTTCGCCCATGGGGCAGGCGGTAATCGGCGGTTTAATTACATCTACATTCTTAACTCTGTTCGTGGTGCCTGTGGTTTATTCCTGGTTTGATGACTTGCCGAAACTTATTAATTATATTAGAGGATTATTTAGAAAGAAAGACAGCAAAAAAATGGGAGCATGAAAGTGCTCCTGAAGATTAAATAATGATGAGGAATTTTTTTTAATAACTCATGTTTCGCAAATGAGTACGTATTTTTATTACAATAAAATAAGCGAATCGGCGATTCGCTGTACAAATACATTTGCATCAAGGCCGTTATACTTTTTTATTTAATAATAATATTGGTATTGTTTTTATTAAAGTTCACACAAAGATTAAAATTAAAATATTATTTTCATCCTGATGATTTAAAGCGAGGTGTAAAGTGAAGATTGTATTTATTGTTTATCACGATATTCTTGGAGACAGGATAACTCAATTGTTTGAAGACCTGAAAATAGATTATTTTACAGAGTGGGAGAATGTAAAAGGGAAGGGGCACTTCTCTGATGCGCATCTCGGCACAAGAACTTTTCCGGGATATAATGTAGTAAGGATGATAGCATTCCAGGAAGAGAAAGTTCTTGAAGAGCTTATTGCCGGTGTCACTCGTCTTAATGATGAAATAACAAGGCATGACGATAAAATAAGAATATTCCAGCTTCCATTGGAAAAGATATTATAAATTAAGTCAATTTTAGTTTATGTTAAATTGTGTGCTCTGCTCACAGGCACAGAATTGTCTCCCAAAAGACAACTATTTAAAATATTTAGCAAAAAGATTATTTCTTTGCTTAACTTTATCACAATTATTTCGATAATAAAATTAACAAAGAATAGTGGATATGGATTTTTCGATAGATTTATCTGAAGATATAATAATAGCAAGATTAATAATCAGAAAAGCTACATTCTTGGAGGCACTTCAGTTCCAAAACCTGTTAACAAATGAAATTGACAAAGGTTACATAAAAGCAGTAATCGATTTATCTAACTGCTCTTCTATCGACCCGGCATTTTTCAGCGCAATAATCACTATCTATAAAAAGCTGATATATGCAGGCGGAAATTTGAAATTAGTAAAACCAACTAATTATCTTGATGATTATGAAAGGTTTGAAAATAACCTCCGGGTATTTGAATTCTTTAATTCAAAAGAAGAGGCAATTGAGAGCTACAGAATGATTTTTACGCAGCCGGTTGATCTATCCGAACAATACAAAATAAGCAGTTAAGAACTGATATTTTAATCCCAAAAGAACTTAACACGCCTGGAAATTTGTACTTATTTTAAATCACTCTTTGAAATTCTCCGGTACTAATATTAGCCATTTCTCCGTTTCCACTGTGGAAACCACTCTCATCTTCCCAGCCTACGGGGGCTTTTCTTAGAAAAAGTATCAAAATGCAAGCAGAAATTACTGAAATTGCAAGATAAAAAAACATTATAGTCAACATTTTTTACTCCTGTTTTTATATACGTTACAATATAGTATCGTATATATTTAAAAATAGTTTAGTGATTATTGTATTATGAATAATCCATATTTATATTTGTCCACTATCTTATTTACCGAAAAATTACAATTATGAGAAAATATGGCACAAAAAATTATTTTACAGTCAAATTTCCCGAATCTTAAACTTGTAAAACAAGGAAAAGTAAGGGATATATATGATCTGGGCGAATATTACTTAATCGTTTCAACAGACAGGCTTTCAGCATTTGATGTTATTATGGCACAGGGTATTCCATATAAAGGCGAAGTTTTAACAAGAATATCTTCTTTCTGGTTCAATTATGTTAAGGATATTATAGATAATCACGTTGTTGCCACTGATGTAAAGGATTTCCCTAAGGAATGTGATGAATATGCAGATGATTTAAAGGGAAGATCGATGCTGGTTAAAAAGGCTGAAGTTATTCCTATTGAATGTATTGTTAGGGGGTACATTTCCGGTTCAGGATTGAATGATTATAAAAAGACAGGAAAAATTTCAGGAATTACGCTTCCGGAAGGGCTTGTAGAATCAGAAAAACTGCCCGAACCGATATTTACACCTTCTACAAAAGCAGAAATTGGCCTGCATGATGAAAACATATCATTTAGCGAAGCTGAAAAAATCATAGACAGAGATAAGCTTGATAAAATTAAAAACGCAACTCTGGCTATATACAAAAAAGCATCTGAATTTGCTTTAACCAAGGGAATTATTATTGCCGATACTAAAATGGAATTCGGTATATACAAAGATGAAGTAATAATAGTTGATGAGTTATTAACTCCCGATTCTTCAAGATTCTGGCCGTTGAGTAAATATAAAAAGGGTGGTGCACAGGAAAGTTATGATAAGCAGTTTGTAAGAGATTATTTGCTTTCTATAAACTTTAATAAGCAGCCGCCTCCGCCGCAGCTTCCTGAAGATATTATTAACAAAACCGGCGAGAAATATCTTGATGCTTTGTTTGAGCTGACGGGTGAGAGAATATCCTGAATGAAGCCTCTGGCTGTAAGCATTAGTGAAAAAAAAAATCTCTTAATTCAATGGGATGACGGCACAAATTCACAAATTGAGCTAAGGTTTTTAAGGCGTTATTGCCCCTGCGCAACTTGTTCCGAACAGAGAGAAAGCCAAAGTAAAAGCTATATCCCCCTGTTTTTTGCAGATCAGGTAAAAGTGAAAAGTATTTCTGAAGTCGGTAATTACGCAATAGGAATAACCTGGAGAGATGGTCATAATACGGGAATTTACGAATTCCCGTATTTAAAATTTCTTGCTCAAAGTAATAATGCTGTCTGAAAATCTATGATACTTCCTAACCAATTAACAGTTTTAAGAATAATTTTAACTCCCATATTTTTTGTCCTTTTCATATCGGGCAGCCCTGTTTTAATACAGATATCTTTAGTTATATTTATTATTGCTGCACTTACAGACTGGTATGACGGGTGGCTTGCAAGAAAATTTAATTATATAACAAGCTGGGGAAAATTTATGGATCCGCTTGCGGATAAGGTATTAACTTCAGCCGCATTTCTTGCATTTGTATTAATCAAAACCATCCCTTTCTGGATGGTACTGATAATAATTATCAGGGATTTTTTAACTACTGGTTTAAGAGCTTACGCAGATTACAAAGGGCATTCATTTCTTACCAGCCGGTATGCAAAGTGGAAAACATTTATTCAAATGGCTTTTCTTTATTACCTGCTTTTAGTATATGCGGGACGAAGCGTAAATTATATCTATAAAGGCCATGAAAAAATATTTGCCGCATTACTAAACCCTGACCTTATTTATTATACTATGCTTGCAGTAACAGTGATAACTTTTCATTCCGGTGTTACATACGTTTACAACAGCAGGTATATGATAAAAAGCCTTATAAAAAATGAAAATTAATATATTTGAAAAATGTCTTGGCTCCGGTTTCTTTACGGGATATATACCGTTTGCATCAGGAACATTCGGCAGTCTTGCCGCACTTTTAATTTATTATATCCCCGGATTTACCAATCCTTATATAATGATTCCGGCAATAATTATTTTTACCGTTTATGGTATATATATCGGTACTAAGTTTGAAAAATTATATGGGGAAGACCCTGCCGAATGTACAATTGATGAAGTAGTCGGCATGTGGATTACTTTATTATTCGTTCCAAAAACTATAGTTATATCATTAGCCGGATTTCTAATCTGGCGGATATTGGATATTGTAAAACCTTTTCCGGCAAGACAGGCGGAAAAACTGCATGGCGGTTTGGGTATTATGATGGATGATGTTATTGCAGGCGCTTATTCATTAATTATTCTTCATGTAATTTTGATTATCTTTAAACACTAATTTTTTTCAACTTTCTGAGTAGGAAATGAATGCTCATATAATTACGATAGGGGATGAAATATTAATCGGGCAGACTATAAATACCAATGCTGCCTTTATAGGTGAAAAACTCTCAGGTATTCAGATAAACGTACGCAAAACTTCTACAGTACCCGACGATGAAGAAGAAATATTAAGAGAATTTAAAACATGTTTGAATGAAAACGATCTTGTTATTGTTACCGGCGGGCTGGGGCCTACTCATGATGATATTACAAGAACCTGCATAGTTAAATTTTTCCATACAGAGTTAGTCCGTAATGATGAAGTGCTTGATGATGTAAGGAATTTTTTTAATAAGAGGGCAAGGAAAATAACAAAGATTAATGAAGACCAGGCGCTTGTTCCTAAAGAAGCAAATGTTATAAGGAATAAAATAGGGACTGCACCGGGCGTATGGATTGAAAAAGAAGATAAAATATTTATTGTTATGCCTGGCGTTCCGTTTGAAATGCAGGCCATGATGAATAATTCTATTATTCCCAAACTGCAGGAAAAGATAAAAAATAAGGATTTCTTTGTAAAAAGGAGCAATCTGCTAACCACGGGAATACCCGAATCTACTTTGTTTGAAAGGCTCGGAAACATAGATGAGCTTTTAAACGGTGCAAAACTGGCATTCCTTCCAAGCCAGTTTGGTGTTAAACTTAGAGTTACGGTAAATGAAAAGAGTGAAGAGCTTGCAAATAATAAGATAAGCGAAATAGAACAAAAAATAAGAGGCAAGGTAGGCAGATTTATATATTCCAAACAAGATGAACCGCTTGAAAATGTTATTGCACGGATGCTTTTGGAAAGAGGAATTACCATAGCTGTTGCCGAATCCTGTACAGGGGGATTAATTTCCAATCTGCTTACAAATATCAGTGGAAGCAGCAAATATTATGAGCGTGGTGTTATTTCTTACAGCAATGCTTCCAAGGTGGAAATACTAAAAGTTTCAGAAGATACAATTTCACAGAACGGGGCTGTAAGCCTGGAAGTTGCACGCCAGATGGCTGAAGGGATTAAATCTATAAGCGGTACGGATTTGGGATTGGCAATTACCGGCATAATGGGGCCGACAGGCGGCAGTTCTGAAAAACCAGTCGGACTTGCATATGTAGGCCTTTGCGATGATAAAGTCTGCACAGCTAAGAAGTTTCAGTTTGGAGACGACAGGTCATTGAATAAACAAAGGGCGGCACAGGCTGCTTTGGAAATGATAAGGCGTTATTTGCTGGGTATTCCTCTTGATGAATAGGTTATTTATAGCTTTAAAAATACCCGAGGAAATTAGAGAAAAAATTATTAGCTTGCGTGATGCAGCAATAGATAATTCTAATAAATACCGTTGGGAAGCTGAAGATAAAATTCATCTTACTTTAAAATTTATCGGCAATGTGAATGAAGAGTTTATCGAACCATTAGGTGATTCACTTAATTTTATATCTGATTACAACAGCTTTAATTGCAGGCTGATACGTTTCGGCTTTTTCTATCAGAATAATCAGGCAACTCTGCCGGGCCGGGAAGCAAAAATTCTGTGGATGGGTCTGTCGGTTGATGAAAAAATTAATCAACTTGTTGAGAGAATAAACAAAGAATTGGAAGCTTTTTCCATAGCTCCAGAAAAAAGAAAATTTCAACCGCATTTAACTTTGAAAAGGTTAAAAGGAGATGAGGAAAGCGGTTTTGTAAAATCTTTTGAGAACTATAAGGTGCCAGATATTCAGTTTAAAGCCGGTGAAGTAGCATTAATGAAGAGCGATTTGCTGCCTCACGGCTCAAAGTACACGGAAATTAAAAAATATAAATTAAAATGATTTGGAGGAAAAATGAGTTCCGACAGAGAACAGAAAATGAAAATAATTGATGATGCCATTGCCAGTATAGAAAAAACTTACGGCAAAGGTTCTATAATGAAGCTTGGGAGCGGGGTAATAGCCGATGTGGAATCAATCCCTACCGGGGCTCTTTCACTCGATTACGCGCTTGGCATAGGCGGCGTTCCGCGCGGCAGGGTAACGGAAATTTTTGGGCCTGAATCAAGCGGTAAAACTACCTTATGCCTTCACATAATTGCTGAAGCACAGAAGGCGGGCGGGCTTGCGGCTTTTATTGATGCCGAACATGCTCTTGATGCTAACTATGCAAAGAGGCTTGGCGTTGATACAGCTAACCTGCTTTTATCTCAGCCTGATTTCGGCGAGCAGGCATTGGAAATTACAGATACTTTAGTACGCAGTAATGCACTTGATATTATAGTAATTGACTCTGTTGCAGCACTTGTACCGCGTTCTGAAATTGAAGGCGAGATGGGTGATGCTACTATGGCCGTTCAGGCAAGGCTTATGTCTCAGGCTTTAAGAAAATTAACCGGGGCAATTTCCAAGTCAAAGACTTCGGTTATTTTCATTAACCAGCTAAGAAGCAAAATCGGTGTTATGTTTGGCAATCCTGAAACAACCACGGGCGGAAATGCGCTTAAGTTTTATGCTTCACTGCGCCTTGATATAAGAAGAATTGCCGCTATTAAAGACGGAACCGAAGTTGTTGGAAACAGGACCAGGGTTAAAATTGTAAAGAGTAAGGTTGCTCCGCCGTTTAAAGAAGTTGAGTTTGATATCCTTTATAATGAAGGTATCAGTAAAACAGGAGATTTGCTTGATATAGCTACGAACTTAAATGTAGTTAAGAAGAGCGGCGCGTGGTTTACTTATGAAGAGGACAGATTCCAGGGAAGGGAACAATTCCGCCAGAAGCTGGTTGAATCACCGGAGCTTTATGCAAAACTTGAAAAAGATGTAAAGACCAAACTCGGGATGTTAAAAGAAGAGAAAAACGCTGTTGAAGAAAAGCAGCCGGCTAAAGAAAAGAAATCAGCAAAATAAATATTCTTCGAATGAATGATGAGGATAGAGAAGATTGAGAAAAAGGACGAGAGAAACGTAACCATTACATTTGAAGACGGCGAAAAGCTTTATTTAGCATACGATATATTTTTGAAAAACGGCTTGAGGAAGAATGAAGAGATTTCCGAAAGCCGTTTTGCATTACTGATTGAAGAAAATCAGAAATTCCACCTGAAACAAAAGGCCTTCACTTACCTCGGCAGGAGACTTCATTCTGCATATGAACTTAAGATTAAACTAAGGCAAAAAGGATATAACCCGGACTTTATTGCTCAGGTAGTTGATGAGTTAAAAAGCGGTAAATATGTAAATGATTATGAGTTTGCTTCTTTGTATGCCGATGAAAATATAAGGAATAAACTGTGGGGCAGGAAAAAGCTGGAAGCAGAGTTATTTAAAAAGGGAATCGACAGGAATATAATTGCTCAGGTAGCCGATGAAAAATTTCCCGCAGGCAGCGAATTTGACAAAGCGCTTGAACTTGGCGGTAAAAAAATAAAATCGCTCAAATCCAGAGGTATGGATAACGAGAAATTAAGAACCAAACTTATATCTTTCCTTATTACAAAGGGGTATGATTATGATGTGTGCAGGAGAGTAACCGATACGCTTATTGGCGATTCGGATTTTGTAGAGTAGATATTTTTTTAAGCTTAGCATACTTTGCGGCGAAAATTTCTCATAGAGGCGTAAAGTACGCAGAGAATGTTTATACTTTTGTCCCCAAAGAAGTAATCATATCCGAAATTTCTTTAATCTCAATAATTGCGGCAGCATCTTTTATATTGAACCATTTCCTTTCCCGAAGTCCTTTCTCAGGGTATTCTTGAAGCATTTCGATCACTTCCATTGCATAAACTTTTACATGGCAAACACCGATTGATTTCTGGTTGCCGAAGTAGCCCAGTTCTATAGTCTCATTTGCCCCGAGTACACCTGCTTCTTCGTAAGCTTCTTTTTTTGCGGATTCGAACGGCGATAAATTAAATTCAATAAACCCCTTCGGTATTACCCACTTCTTTTTCTTCATTGAAGTAATTAAAAGAACTTCCAAACCATCCTTAGTTTTTCTGTATGGAATAACACCGGACTGGTTAAAATTAAACTCAAGTTTCAACTTGTATCCTAATAAATTTCGATATATTACACGCATATCGGCTTTCTTGCGCATTTTGTACCTCGCCTAAAATAATCTCAGCTTTACTTGCAATCATTTTCTATCAAATATTTACCGGTGCTTAGAATTATTTTCTGCTATACAAAGTTTAAGAGTTTATCAGCGCCTTAAACAGAAAGCTTTGCCGAAATGCCAAAGTTTTTTAACTTAGCGTGCAGAAAATAATAAATATGACAAAGAAAACGAAAAATCATTTGCACTTTTCATTCTTTACCTGAATTTAATATCGAAAAATTTTATGAATATTTTAGAACATATATCCTTAAAAAACTATAATACCTTTGGAATTGATGTTAAAGCGAGGGCTTTGACAAAAGTTTTATGTGAAAATGATCTGAGAGAATCGCTCACATTGAAGGAGTTTAGCAGTTTACCTAAACTTGTTATAGGCGGCGGAAGCAACATACTCTTGACTAAAGATTTTAGCGGACTGGTAATTATAAATTCTATTCCCGGAATAAACATTATCGACGAAGATAATTCTACGGTTCTTGTGGAAGCAGGCTCCGGCGTTTTATGGCATGAGCTTGTTCTGTTTTGTGTTGACAGGAACTACGGGGGTGTGGAGAATATGTCCCTTATTCCCGGCACAGCAGGCGCGGCGCCATTACAGAATATAGGCGCATACGGGCAGGAGCTGAAGGATGTTTTCTTTTCGCTTAAAGGAATTTCTACTATTGATTTAGATGAAAAAAATTATTTCAACCAGGAATGCAATTTCGAATACAGGGACAGCATTTTTAAACACGAACTAAAAGGCGGGTTTATTATAACACAGGTAACTCTGAGGCTTAAGAAAAACCCGGTTGTTAATCTGAATTATGCAGCTATAAAAAATGAAATTGAAAAGCTGCATCTGCAAAATGTAACTATTAAAGATATAAGCAATGTTGTTTGTGCTATACGAAAAGCCAAACTGCCGGATCCTGAAATTTTAGGCAATGCAGGCAGCTTTTTTAAAAATCCCGAAATTGATTCTGCTAAATTTGAGGAGCTAAAAAAAGAATTTCCGGATATAAGCGGGCATGTTACAAGTGACAGCAGAGTAAAACTTGCTGCAGGCTGGCTTATAGAAAAATGCGGCTGGAAAGGGAAGCGTACCGGCAATGTAGGCTCTCATTCAACGCAGGCGCTTGTATTGGTAAATTACGGCGGGGCAACAGGTAAGGAAGTCCTTCAACTAGCAAAAGATATTAAGAATTCGGTATATGATAAATTCGGAATAAACCTGCT
>JARLHB010000172.1 GCA_031292465.1 Ignavibacteriaceae bacterium | reverse complement strand
GGAAATAACGAAGCCGACTGCATGTAAAACATCTTTCTCGTTTTTTTATTAAATATATTGCTGAAATAGCCTACATAAGCATACGCAATAACCGTCGCAATGGAAGCGCCCATGCCTTCATATCTGGGTATTAAAATTATATTTAAAACAATATTAATTACAGCGCCAATAAGCGTCCTGTACAATTGCATGTATATCCCCTTCTTTCCTTCCTTAATAAACCATGAGCCCTGAGCAACCCCCAGAAAGACAAAGATTGTAGCCCATGTATGCACTGCAAGCATCGGGCCTGCCTGCATATACTGTCTGCCGAATATGCTAATTATAACGTTTGAAAGAAGAGAAAGAGGAATTACAATAATGTACCCCAGCATACTGGTAATATTGAACAATTTCTTTAACCGTTCATAATACAATTCTGAATTGCCGATTATCACCGGGAATACCGATGTGCCAATAACAGTTGCTATAAAATAGAACGCTTCGGAAATTTTTGTTGCTGCAGAGTAGATGCCTACAGAGCGTTCGCCTGTCATTTGTCCAAGCAAAAGCACATCTATCTTCATATATAAAAGTATTGCAGTATTGGATATTAACAGAGGCAGGCATTCAATTAATAAACTCTTTGATAATTTAATATTTACCTTCCATTTGGAGAGCCTGTCGCCCTTTATATAGAAATAAATAATTAAGCCCAGTGCGCCGAGCGCGGCTTCCGCAAGGTTTGCCCATGCAAAGGCAGTAACCGGGGCGTTAAACTTAATAAGCAGTATGCGAACGGCAGTAACTGCAAAAAAAGCTGAGTCTTTAGCAATAACAGAGTATTTTGAACGTACCTGAGACTGGAACCACAGGTCTATAACATCAAACGAAAGGAAAAGAGTTGAAGCGGCTATAATGCCGACAAGCCAGTATGTTACAACCTCGCCCCTTTTAATCAGGAAGATAATTACAAAAGAAGCAATTAATGTAATTATTCCGCCAACCATCCTCATTGCAAAGGCGGTGCCTAATATTTCTTCATTTTTATAATTTTTATGAACTATTTCCCTTATTACAAGATTATCTAATCCAAGAACAGCAATCGGGGTAAGAAGCCCGACGAAAGCTACTGCATAATTAAACAGGCCGTAGTTGCTCGGCCCAAGGTACCGGGCAATCCACACCCAGATAAATATGCCCATTCCCATTCTGATAATTTTATCTGCAAATAGCCACCCCGTATTGCCGATGATTTTTTTTAGGTTGGGAGTCAGCCCGTTGATAAACGAGTTTACTTTATTTACCATTAAACCGGTTCTGTATATTTATATTTTTAAAAATCATTCAATTGCTCGAAATATACTAATTTGAAGCACATAATTCTATTATTATATTTTAGATGCTAAATTGTATTTTATTGTACACACTCTCTGCCTTTTTATTAAATGATTATAAAAATTAAAAATCTTATAAATTTTATCCTTTTCATCCTTATAAGGAGATTTGCCAAAAAGAAGGGCATCCCGCCGGTTCCCGGAACAATGCTGATAATAAGGCTGGATGCTATCGGTGATTATATCCTGTTCAGAAATTTTCTCAAGTTCATTAAGGAAACCGAGCACTACAAGAATTACAAAATTACACTGTGCGGCAATGTATTATGGAAAGATATTTCGGAAAGCCTTGATAAATCTTACATAGATGACTTTATCTGGATTAAAAGGAAAAAATTCTATGGAAATTTCTTATATAAGTTTTCAATTCTAAAAAAAATTAACAGGTCGGGATTTGAAATTGTTGTTAATCCCACTTACACAAGGGAAATTCTATACGGCGATGAAATTGCATGGATAAGCAATGCAAAAGTTAAAATAGGCAGCCAGGGTGCTCTTGATAAATACGCAAAATGGAAAAGAAATCTCTTTAGTGATAATTATTATACAAATCTTATTGAAACAAGCAGCGAAAATTTGTTTGAATTTAACAGGAATAAAGAGTTTTTTGAAAAATGGCTCAGCAGTAAAATTGATATAAAAAGCCCCTGCATAGAAACCGGCAGCGCAGAACCTGTAAAAAATTTACCTGCACAATATATTACAGTTTTCCCCGGAGCAAGCAAAACGGATAAGCAATGGGACATAGATAATTTTGCCGTTGTCTGTAAATTTATTCTGGATAATTTCCAGTTTGATATTGTTATTACCGGCGCAGAAAAGGAACAGGAAATATCCCGTGCTTTAGAAGCAAAACTGGCTAACCCGAGAGTTATCAATTTAACTTCGCAGACTTCTTTATTGCAATTAGCGGCTGTTATTGGTTCATCGGAATTGCTTATTTCAAACGAATCTGTAGCAGTGCATCTGGCTGCGGCGGTAAATAAGCAATTTATATGCATTTCAAACGGTGAAAGGCTGGGAAGATTTCATCCTTACCCTAAGGAAATATTTGACAAAGCTTATTATGTTTACCCGGATGAGATTTTGAATAATATACACGATGAGAACTTTGTTAAAGAAGCATACAGATTCTCGTCTTCCCTGTCAATAAATAAAATAATCCCCAACAGAGTAATTGAATTAATTAGTAAATTACTGAAGTAATATTAATAATAATTTTATGATAAAACTGTCTTCCATAATAATTGCCAGGGATGAAGAGACAAACATCCGGAGATGCATAGAGAGCCAATTGGGCTGCATCGATGAAATTGTTGTGCTTGTGGATAGCCGCACAATAGATAAAACTTTTGAAATTGCCACTTCATTTAAAAAAGTAAAATGCGAACAGATAAAATGGATGGGATATTCCGGCACAAAGCAGTACGCTGCTGCACTTACCTCCAATGACTGGATTTTCTGGATTGACGCAGATGAAGTAATTACAACCGGATTATCTGATGAACTAAATGATTTTAAAAATTCAAATCCGGCTTTTGAAGCTTACTCGGTACCGAGAATTGCAAACTTTCTCGGGAAATGGATTAAACACAGCGGCTGGTATCCAGGCAGGATTACAAGGCTGTTCAATAAGAATATTGTAAATTTCAGCGCAAAAGATGTGCATGAAGGCCTTATTACTACCGGTTCTGTAGGCCGGTTTAATAATGATCTTCAGCATTATACCGACCCTAACATAAAACATTATTTTGAGAAGTTTAATTATTATACAACTCTTGCAGCAGAAGAGTTGTATAAAAAAGGAAAAAACTTTAATATAACAGACATTATTATACGCCCTCTTTCCATTTTTATAAAAATGTATATTCTGAAAATGGGATTTTTAGACGGCATACAGGGCTTTATTCTTGCCCTTTTTTCATCAGCGTATGTTTTTGTGAAATATTGTAAATTATGGGAATTAAAAAATAATATAGACACAAAAGAATGATTATAGGAATTATAGCCAATATTAATAAAGACAATGTCTTTGAAGTTGTTTCTGCTCTTATAAAGAAATTAAAAGCAAAAGAACTGGATTTCCTTTTAGGGGACGGCTTATATCCCAAAAAAGATTTATTAGAAGAAAAGTTAGATAAATCAATTTTTGTTAATAACGATAAACTCTGCGAAAAGTCTGATATAATCATTTCTATTGGCGGCGACGGAACAATGCTTGCAACAGCATTTAAAGCCCATCAATACGACAAACCGGTTCTTGGAATAAATCTTGGCAAACTTGGTTTCCTTGCGGAAGCAAATATAAACCAGATAGATGCTTTTATGGAAGCAATAAGGCGGGGAAAGTACAGAATCGGAAAAAGAATGGTTATTGAAACTGAATGCTGCGGGCATAAAGTCGGGAAACTTTTTTCTATCAATGATCTGGTTGTTGATAAAGGCGGCTGGCCGAAAATGATTGATATTACCATTGAAGTAAACGGAGAATACGTTACAACATTTGCCGCCGATGGTATTATAGCCGCTACACCGACGGGCTCAACAGGATATTCAATTTCTACAGGAGGGCCGATTGTAAGCCCCGGCGCTGATGTAATTACGCTTTCCCCTATTTCTCCGCATAGTTTGAATATACGCCCGATAGTGCTGCCCGGGAACAGTGAAATTACAATCAGGGCAAATTCCATGCATAAGGAAATACATGTAAACTGCGACGGGCAGCGTGTTGTTGCATTCCCGCCTCCGCTGGAAATAAGAATTAAAAAGTGCGAACGCCCGCTTAAGCTGGTCCATACTTCCCTTTCTAATTATTATGAAACCCTAAGGAAGAAACTTTTATGGGGAATTGATTTAAGAAAAAATTCTTTTAACTCACCGGATTAAATATGAAGCCTTTAGCTCTCTTTATATTCTTTGTCCTGTTTGGAACAATTGCATTTGCACAAAATTGTGTCAATTTTTCCACCCCCGGCGATACCGTAGTAATCGACACAACCAACCACCAAAGAATGCTCCTCGGTTACTGTAACAGGCAATCATTTCAGGATACAAGTTTTTCATGGTGGTTTAATTCTGTATATGATATGTATGAAATGGATTCAACAACGGCTCTTAATTTCAAAGATAAGCTGGATAATGTTAAAATAACCATTGTGATGGGAACATGGTGCAGCGACAGTCATAAATTAGTGCCTAAATTCCTTAGAGTTCTTGATTATTTAAAATTTTCCAAGGATAGTACTACAATAATTGCCGTGGGGCGCAATTTAAAAGGCAGGGAAAACGAGACTGAAGGAATGAATATTAAATCCGTACCTACTATTATTTTCTATAAAAACGCCAGTGAAATCGGCAGGATAATTGAGTCGCCTAAAGAAACTATAGAGAAGGACATATATAATATTTTGAAGGGCTGATTTTTAACAATCCACAAGGAGTTATAAATAAATCATTTAGATAACCGAAATAAATATTGTATTAAAATGCTTAACAAAGTAGGCCATTAGAGCACTCCATCTTAATTTGAATATAGTAAGGGACAAAAAACAAAAAAAATATTTTATTCGTCAATTCTTGCGCTTGTTGATGCAATAACAAATTGGCCTTCCGAATGTGCGCTTTTTATTAAGTTATGATCTTTATAAATATTAACGGTTAATTCTCCAGAGTAGCCCTCATTTTGCGCTGCTATGTATAATGTCTTACTTCCAGAACAATTTGTGAAATATTTAGACCAAGGAAGTGTTACATCATTTATTTGTTCAGTGCCACCGCTGTCGTTTACATACGTGATAGAAACACTTCGTGCCGAGCCGTTAATCTCATACTCGACTTCATATTTGTTGTTTACATCAACTCCCAGAATTATTTTTATTACTATATATATGATAAAAATTATTAAAACGGTTGATAAAATAGGATGTGTCTTTTTCATAAATGGTGTTTTTGGGGGGATATTCACATCTAAGTCATTTTGTTCTTCCATTTACCATCCCTTTCTTTTATTGGAAATGCAATTTTTCTGAATTGAACAAAAACCTTAATTCTCCCTGCCCGGAAAATATTCCGGGCAGGGTTAAATAACATACTAATTTTCTATTTCTTCAAGCACAGGTAATTCTATTCTTGTAAATTCCAGTTCCTTAACTTTCGTTTTGGTATTCTTTCCGTTCTTACCGCTTCTTCCATTCTTGCTGTTAGGATTATTCTTGTCGTTATAATTTTTATATGAATAAATCTTCTTCTGGTAATTACGGAGAATAATTTTATTCTCATCATGATGAATAACATAATTAGGCAGCAAAGGTATTTTTCCGCCTCCGCCCGGTGCATCGATAACAAAATGAGGAATTGCAAGGCCGCTTGTATGCCCCCTCAGGTTTTCAATTATGTTCAGGCCGGTTTCAATTGAAGTCCTGAAATGATTTGCACCTTTTGTTTCGTCAGCCATATACATATAATACGGGCGAACCCTTATTTTTAACAGCTTCTGCATTAATTCTTTAACAATAGCTGGGTCATCATTAACGCCCTTCATAAGAACCATCTGGTTACCAACAGGAACGCCTGCATTTGCAAGCATTTCGCATGCGCGTGAACTTTCAGGTGTAATTTCCCACGGGTGGTTAAAATGCGTATTAAGATAGATCGGGTGATATTTTTTTAGCATATCGCATAACTGCGGTGTAATTCTATGCGGAAGTACGCACGGCATCTTGGAACCAATCCTTATTATTTCCAGATGAGGAATGGACCGCAGCCGCTGAAGTATTTTTTCCAGCATAGTATCGGTCAACATTAGGGGATCACCGCCGGACATGATAACATCTCTTATTTCAGTATGCGCTTCAAGATATTTAAAAGCGCTTTCAAGTCCCTTCATAGAGATTTTTTCATAATCGCCGACTTTCCTTTTCCTTGTACAGAAACGGCAATATAAACCGCACTGGCTGGTAACAAGGAACAACGCCCTGTCAGGATAACGGTGAGTAATATTGGGAACGGGGCTCATAGCATCTTCCATCAGGGGGTCTTCTTCCGAATCCAAATCTTCAAGTTCAACCTTATCCGGAACACACTGTTTCCATATCGGATCACCCGGATGACGGATTAAACTTAAATAATACGGATTTATCCTTGCCTGAAAGAATTCATCCAAATCTTCTGCAACTTTCCTGTCGATATTAAATTTTTCGACAAGCTGATCAACAGTATGAACACTGTCTCTGACCATTTGCTGCCACAGTTCCATGACTTAGCCTCTAATTGTTATTGTTTACTATAATATTTTCCAAAAACAATCAAGTGGTCGCCTTCCGAATAGAAATTTTCTATCCGCGCCACTATTGAAAAGTTATTTTTCAAATAAAAATTTCTTGTCCTTAAATAACTTTCTTTGGAAGACGTTTCGGCCAGCAACCATCTTCCTTTTTTTTCTACAACAAATGCTTCCGCATGTTCTAATAAACTTCTTCCTACCCCTTTGACGTTTGATTCAGGATCCGAAGCGATCCAATACAAATCATAAACACCATCCGTCAAAGGCCTTTGACCTGAGCAATGATAACCTAATATCCTGCCATCCTGCTCATAAACAAAAATATGATAATCCTCTTGTAAAGGATTATTTGCCGCAATATTCACAAGTTCCATTGCAACATCAACTTCAACCGGCGTAAAGGTCGGTATCTTTTTCAAAATCTTTTCTATTTCGCTTACATCAGCTTGCTTTATTCTGCGAATCATTTCTTTTTCTGATTAAAGCAAAATTTGCAATACTCTGCAGCAATTCCGCATAAGACAATCCCGCTGCCGCGGCAGCTCTTGCAAATCCCGAATCTGTTGAAATATCAGGATTGGGATTCACTTCAATTACAAACGGAACGCCTTTACTGTTTAAACGCATGTCCACACGTGCATAATCACGGCAGCCCATAACTTCAAAAGCCTGCAGGGCTGTTTTTTGAACTCTTTTTTTTATTTTCTCATCCAGTATTGCCGGGCAAACAGGTTTTGTGTTTTCATAATACACACTGTTTTCCATCCATTTACCGTCATAGGTTACAATTTTCGGCAATCCGTCAGGAAGAGTTTTAAATTCAATTTCAGAAACCGGTAGAACCCGGTCGCCAAGTACGGCTACGTTAAGCTCCCGTCCGTCTATATATTCTTCAATAAGAATATCCTGCTTATAAGTCCGCTGTAAAAATGATATTTGCTTAGTAAGGCCTTTAAAGTCGTTCACCACAGAAAATTCCGAAATGCCTATGCTGGCATCTTCCTTCAGCAATTTAAGTATTACAGGATATTTCAATTTAAATTCTTTTTCCGGAATCTTACCGGGATAACTTAAAGAAACCGATGCCGGCGTGTTAATACCGTATGCCCGAAGAATATTTTTAGTTCTTTCTTTATTCAGGCAGTTGCCGAGGCTTTGGGGAATGTTGCCCGTAAAATCAAAGCCGAGTAATTGATAAAGGCCGGCTACACAGTATTCATAAGTTGAAACACCTTCAACCGATTCGACAAAATTAAAAATAATATCCGGAGCATAGTCAGTTAAAGCCGCAATAAGCCTTTCTATGTTCCCGTCAACAGCAAATGCTTTTACTTCCGTAAATTTCTCAATAAGGTTCTTTTTTATCTTATTAATCTCTTTGGAAAAGCCTGTTTCGGAAAGATCATTCGCAGATGATCCTGCGGAAGCGGGCTTGCCGTTGTAGATAGTAAAAATACTAACCGGAGAATTATAGCAAATCAGAATTTTTGCATCTGTTTTCATATAAGATTATATCTCTTTGCAGCTACGTAAAGAACTTTATTTATCATTTCGTTGTAATTCAAACCTTTAGTGCGTGCAGCTTTAGGGAAACATGAATTCTCTTCCGGGTTGGGAAGTATCCCCGGAAGCGGGTTTATTTCAATTATATTCGGCTCATTATTTTTATCAAGCCTTACGTCTATCCTGCTCCAGTCTTTGCAGCGGAGTATATTGTAAGTCTTTAATGCAACCTCGCTTATTTTTTTCTCAAGCCGGGCATCAACTTTAGCCGGGCATGAAAAAACATCCAGCGGATTTTCTTTTGTGTCTAAAATCCATTTCGCTTCATAAGAATAGATAGGGACAAAATCTTTCGGGAATTCGCTATAGCTTATCTCCACAATCGGCAATACTTCGGCTTCATCGCCGTTTCCAAGTATTGCAACGGTAAATTCCCTGCCCTGTAAAAATTCTTCAACCAGGGCGGGCTGGTTATATTCGCCTAATACTCTTTCAATTTCTTTTAATAGCTCGTTTTTATCCCGGACAAAGGAAGTTGAGAAGATTCCTTTGCTTGATCCCTCTGAAATAGGCTTTACGATAAGCGGGAAGTCCAGGTCTATATTCTGTGCAGCTTCCATACTATCCGCAATAACAAATTTTGCATTCGGTATTTTATAGTATGACAAAATTTCTTTTGCCCGGGCTTTATCAAGACAGGTTGCAAGCGTTAAAGGATCAGAACCCGTGTAAGGGATCTGAAGCATATCTAATATAGAAGGGATTTGAGCTTCCCGGCTTACTCCGTTGAACCCTTCTGCAATATTAAAAACTATATCAGGATTAATTTCTTTCAGCTTTGTGAACGCAGAATAGTCTGCTTCCACCAAAGTTACGTTATTATAGCATTCAAGTGCGCCTTTAACTGCATTTATAGTATCCCACGTATCCCATTCAGCGTATGTGTCTATTGATAATTCGGGCTGAACACCGGCACTTTTAATTTTAGGGGGTACTTCTTCAGGGAAAGTCTGGCTTTCTGGTTTGACATTAAAGGTTAATGCAACGTTCAATCTAACATTGAACAACGAGGATAAAATAATTTCTCCTTCGAAATAATTTTTGAAACAAATATAATTAATAAAAACTCTAAGTCAAGATTTTTCAATCACCGTTAAATATAATTTTTTCTCAAAACTATTTTTAAAAATTATTTTCGACTGAAAATTTTTTCACAAAAATCTTTTGTGACGCCAAATTTTTTAAATCTCAACAAAAAAAAATTCACACGCCAAATTTATAACAAAAAAAATTTATAAATCAAATTATTTTCATATAAGGCAAAAAAAATTTAAAAATATTTTAACGGGAAAATTTTTTATGCAATCTTAGCATAACGGAGACTGTTTGAATAGTGCTCAGTAATATTTTTACGGACAATCCGGTTGCCGCTTTCATTAAGATGCGGATCTTTTTCAATCATATCAAATGCAGCTTTCTTTGCAGACATAATTACATCAACATCTTCAATCAGATTTATATGCTTTAATTCCGGGAACCCGCTTTGCTGCGTTCCGAAAATATCGCCCGG
>JARLHB010000022.1 GCA_031292465.1 Ignavibacteriaceae bacterium | reverse complement strand
TGAAAGTTAAATGGGAACGTGAAGAAGGAATAAATATAGGCGAAGACCGTTACCAGGAAGTATTTCGTGTTCCGCAATTATCTGATATAACTACAGTCTATTTAGTAAGATTAGAATTATTAGATGAGAACGGAAAAGTTCTTTCAAACAATTTATACTGGGAATCCTCAAAAACTCCGGTAGATTTCTCTGAACTGTCGTACATGAAATATGATAAATTGGATTTAACGTACACAACAGAAGAAACAAAAGATGAATACCTGGTTCATGCAAAAGTAAAAAACGCTTCAGACAAACTTTCCTTTATGAACAGGCTTGCGATAATAAGAAATGATAATAAAGAAGAAGTTCTTCCTTCGATTTGGAATGATAACTTCATTACTGTATTCCCGGGAGAGGAAAGTACAGTTGAAGCAAGAGTTTCAAAGAAAGATCTGAACGGATCGGCATTCTCGGTTACAGTTGATAATAACTAATGAGATTAAATATTATTCGAATTATCGAAATAATAAACGGATAATAAATAAGTTGATGAAAGCATTGAAAAATAAAATTGTAGTTGAAGCAGATAAAATAAAGGAGGAACATATGCGTAGTTGGCATCCCCGGCTTCAACGACAATTTTATTTAAGTGAAGCATTATTGTGTGTATGTGAAAAATAATTTATAGAATATTTTTGTTGGTGATAGCAACCAACTAATTACAGTTGTTTTAATAAATGAAAATTATGTCTTTATGATGGTTAAAAATTCTAATATAATAAGCGGAAATGCCAAGATACTTCGTGGAATAAACCGTGGAATGATACTGAATATAGTTCGCGAAAAGCAGCCTATTTCCAGGGTAAATATTGCAAGAATTACAGGGCTGAATAAAAGTACGGTTTCCAGCATAATAACTGAATTAATCAAAGAAGACCTAATTACTGAAGAAGTTGATAAGGATCAGAATATTGGAAGAAATCCGATCAATTTATTTCTAAAACTTGACAGGTATTACGTCGGTGCAATTAATATTGATTCATCTATAACGTATATCGCTGTAGCTGATATAGACGGCAGTATTAAAAGTTTTGTAGAAATTGAGACAGAGTCAAAAGTTCCGGAAGAATTTGTTAAAACCTGTGTTAATGAATTATTAAAGTTGTGTAAGAAGCTGAAAATAGAAAGCCTTGAAGGATTGGGAGTAAGCGTTGCCGGAATAGTTGATTCAGAGAAACTGATGGTAAATTTTGCGCCTAACCTCGGATGGGAAAATTTTAATATCGGGGATGTACTTAGAAAAACACTGCCCGGTATAAAAAAGATCGCAATAGAAAATGATGCAAAAGCATCTGCGCTTGCTGAATTAAGATTTGGCGGGTATGATATAGATTTATCCAATTTTGTCTTCCTTTCTGTAGGCCAGGGTATTGGTTCCGGAATAGTTATTGGCAATAAATTAATGAACAGTGAATTTAAAGCTTCCGGTGAGTTTGGCCATATGGTAATTTTTGAAGGGGGAGAATTATGTAAATGCGGCAATAACGGGTGCTGGGAAGCCTATGCTTCAGACAGAGCAATTGTAAAAAGGTATCTGGCAAAAAAAACCGGCAGGCTTGATCATGTAAATGATTTCTTTGCACAGGATATAATAGACCTGGCAAAAAATAATGATCCGACTGCTGTAGAAATATTGCAGCAGACAGGGAACTATTTAGGCCTTGGCGTTGCTAATATTATAAAAGCAATAGACCCTTATGTTATAATTATTGGAGGCAAGGTTACACAGGTTTGGGATATAATATATCCGGAAATAATGAGTGTGGTTAAGAAACGTGCTTATTTCGGGAGGGAAAGAAATATTAAAATTCTTCCTACTTCCTTAACGACATTACCACGTTTAGTTGGCGCCGCAACTTTGGCAATAGAAGAAATTTTTGATGGTTACAAAATAATTGCTTAGAAAATTGAAAAGTCACAAAAGATTATTTTTTTAGGTAATTAGTGGGTTGAAACAACCAACAATAGAGTAAATAAAGTTCAAATAAAAAGAGTTAAGATGGCAAATAATATTACAGACAAAAAAGAAATAGTAGTTGGTGTAGATATTGGAGGTACTAATACTGTATTCGGTATTGTGGATTTCAATAATGATATCCTTTTAGAAGATTCATTTAAAACAATTCCGGAAAATGGTGCGGATAATTTTTTTGAACGTTTAGCAATTATTATAAAAGAGGCATACGGTAAATTTGAATCTAAGCATGTTTTAAGCGGTATTGGAGTAGCAGCGCCCGGAGCTAATTACATGAGCGGCATAATTGAATCCCCTGCAAATTTAAAATGGGGTGATGTAAACTTTACGGAAATTATGCGGAAATATTTTCAGGTTCCGGTTGCCCTTATTAACGATGCTAATGCTGCTGCGCTTGGTGAACAGGAATTTGGCATGGCTAAAGGAGTAAAAAACTTTATAGTGATTACTATGGGAACAGGCCTTGGTACAGGCATAGTAGTTAACGGGCAGCTTCTTTATGGTGAAAATGGTTTAGCAGGAGAAATCGGACATACGATTGTAAAAAAAGGCGGCAGGCAATGTAATTGCGGAAGGCGCGGCTGTCTGGAAACTTACGTATCTGCGAACGGTATCAGGAGAACAGTATTTAATTTCCTCGGCCATTTTACCGAGCAAAGTGAATTAAGGCAAATAAGCTTTGAAAATGTTACAAGCAAATTAATTTGCGAATTAGCTCTTCAGAATGATCCCATTGCATTAAAAGCATTCCATTTTACGGGAAAAATTTTAGGAAGGGCATTATCAAATGTGGTGGCAAATTTTGATCCTAAAGTAATAATATTGGCAGGCGGGCTTGCTGAGGCTAATGAATTGCTTTTTGAACCTGCTATTAAATATTTTGAAAGTACATTGCTGAATGTATATAAAGGTAAAGTACAGATTTTAAAATCCAATTTGCAGGATGGCAGGTCGGCGGTATTGGGTGCAACAAGTTTTGTTAGAGAAATATTATGTAAGGAAATATTGCAGGTTATATAATGCATTTTGAATTTGTCATTATGAAGGCATAAGACAAACCAAAGTATTTGTGGAAATAGCCGAATAGTTGTCAGAATTCGTATTAAGAACATCTGATTCTTGATTGAAAAAATAGTAAGAAAATATTTTTAGTAATCAATAACTAAGGAGAACAACATGCGCAGAATTTTTTCTGTCTTAAGTATTTTAATTTTAATAATACCCTTCCTTAATTCGGCTATTATGGCGGCAAATACCGGTATCGAAGGGCATGTAAAAGATGCAAAAACAGGAGAGTCTCTTTTTGGCGCTAACATTATACTTGTCGGTACAAGTATGGGCGGGGCAACCGATATGGATGGGAATTATACAATTCCTTCGGCCATTCCCGGTACTTATACTATCCGGGTAACTTATGTCGGTTACAAAGAACAACAAATTGAAATAAAAGTAAGTACCGGAGCACGTGTTAAAAAAGATTTTGCACTTGAACCTGTTGGTATTGAAGGGCAGGTAGTTGTAGTAACTGCACAGGCAAGCGGACAGAAGCAGGCTATAAATCAACAGCTCACATCAGACCAGATAATAAATGTAGTATCCGCTGCAAAAATTCAGGAACTGCCGGATGCAAATGCTGCTGAATCTGTTGGAAGGCTGCCCGGTATTTCCATAACAAGAAGCGGCGGTGAAGGAACTGAAGTAGTTATCAGGGGTATGGCGCCAAAATATAATGAAGTAATGATTGACGGTATTAAGATGTCTTCAACCGACGCAGGCAACAGAAGCACGGACTTAAGTATGGTATCGTCGAACATGCTTGATGGTATTCAGGTTTCCAAGACAGTAACTCCGGATATGGATGCTGATGTTCTTGGAGGTACCGTAAATTTTGAGCTTCGCGAAGCTAAGGTTAAAGAACCGGGTGTGCCTCAGTTCAGCCTTCAGGTTCAGGGCGGATATAATAACTTATCAGACGCATACAATAAGTTTAATAATTATAAATATATAGGAAGCGTAGAAGACAGGTTTTTAGATGACAAGCTTGGAGTATTTGCCCAGATAGACATTGAAAGAAAAAATCTGCCATCGAATGAAATGGGAGCTTCATATACGCATAATGGAAACGACTTAGTACAGTATTTAACATCAGGCGTAACTCTCGATAATATTTCCAGAGATAAGCAGCGGTATAACGGAGCCTTTGTATTGGATTATAAGCTGCCCGAAGGTAAAATTAAACTGACAAACTTTTTTAGCTCAGGGACTACAGATGCTGCCGTACGTGAGGAGACTTTTGATATTACCGGTAACAATCATTATTACAGGCTTACCGGGCAAAGCAGCAAATTGAATATAATTACCAATGGCATTTCTTTGCAGCAGCAATTACCAATATTTGAGTTGAATGCAAAATTATCACACTCATACTCTGAAACCAATACACCCAATACCTGGATGGTGGAATTCGTTCAGGGTTCCGCAGGCCTAAGTAAATTTTCAAATTTAACAAATGTAGATCCGCAGGCTGTTCCCAAAGCGTCCAACAATAATTTAGCAGCAACTTCGCTTAATGCAGTTACTTCCAGCAGTAGTTTTTCCAGAGAACGCGCATTAACCGGATCTGTGGATTTAAAAACAAATTTAACTTTAACAGATTTAATTAGTGCCGAAATAAAATTCGGCGGGAAATACAGATATCAGACAAAATCATATGCTGCTGAGGAATACGATAATGGAGCCGGATCTCTTACTTACGGAGGCGGAAATGTTGTTGATGATCTTATTGAAACTAATTTCGGATTATCAAAAGATAATCCTACAAGTATAGCTATAACAAATTTTGCAGACCCCGGTTACAGTTACGGTAAATTTCTTAATGGTGATTATTCAATGGTTTCACCCTTGAGCTATGGTAAGTTAGCGCAATTAGTAAACTTGTTAAAAAATAATATTAACTACATTGCTAATAAAGGCGGCCAGGGTGGATTCGCAAAAGACAATTTCCTGTCAACTACTAATAACTTTGACGGTCACGAAAACATGTCTGCTTTTTATCTGATGTCTATAGTAAATGTTGGTCAGCAAATTACCTTAATCCCGGGTGTCAGATACCAGAATCTTCAAACTACATATACAGGTGTTCGTGGTAAAGCAAGCCCGGAATCATATGATATATATAATCACTATGATACAACAACTACTCAAACACATGGCTATTGGTTACCGGATGTATCATTAAGATATAAACCGCTTTCATGGCTGGATGTCCGCCTTTCATATACAAACACATTATCATACCCGGACTACAGCGCTATTATTCCAAGAATAGAAGTTTCAAATTCTTCAAGCGGTATTGACTATAATAATTTTCAGCTAAAGCCATCACGTTCCACAAACTATGATGCATATGTCTCAGTTTATGATAATACGATTGGGCTATTTACAGTTGGCGGGTTCTTAAAACAAATTACTGATCTGATTTATTCGTGGACATTTTATGTAAAGGGAACAGATGCTTTAAAATATTACCCGACTCAATTAGGAGGAACTGTATCTTCAACAACCATATATCCGATAAATACTTATTTAAATAATTCTTACAAGATTAATGATTACGGAATGGAAATTGATTGGCAGACACACTTCTGGTATTTGCCCGGTCCCTTGTCAGGCTTAGTATTTAATGCTAACTATACGCATATTTTTTCAAAGGCACAGTATCCGATTGAAACTTTTACAGCCGGACGTAAGTTTACAACTGTTGATACATCCTTTACAGACAGGCTCGTTTATCAGCCGGATGATATTGTCAATTTGTCTCTGGGATTTGACTATAAAGATTTTTCTATACGTGTTTCCATGCTATACCAGGCAGATATATTTACGGGGCCGAGCGCATGGCCACAACTTAAAAGTCATACTTCTGCATACAGGCGTTGGGACGTCGCCGCCAAACAAGAATTGCCGTGGTTTGGTATTGAGGTCTACGGTGACCTTAATAATATTAACGGAGCTGATGATGTTAGTGTAATTCAGGGCGGCGGTGTTCCAACATCAGAACAAGATTACGGTATGACGGCTGACTTCGGCATTAAAGTTAATTTATAAAAATTTTATGGATATAAAATAAAGTTAATTTATTATTTAATAGTATTTGACCTGTAACATTATTTTATAAATAGACATAAATAATATCTGTTAATTTGTTTAAAAGGGTAAAAGGAGGTGACGGAATTTTCGCTAAAAAAGGCAAAGGAAAAAACTTTGCATAGTTGGTAACTAACATTTTGGCACTTTTCAACTTATTTAACAAAACTCTTACGGAAAGGAGTCTTTTCATGAAATCTTTAGTCACTACGGCGTTGGTAATGTTAATGGTGACATTATTTGCAGCGTCAAACAGAACATTTGCGGCAAGTGATACTCTTAATGTTTATGCAAGTGATAGCAGGAGCCTTGAAATAATAATCGGTAGCGATACTACTACGGGCGGCCTTCAGGCGCATAAAGCCTATAAACTTGTCTCGCTTGATACTACTTACATTTACTTTGGTGCAATCACCATAAAGTCTAATTTTACTCTTATTGGTGCTCTTGGACTCAATAACAGACCACCATGCGTTCAGCCGGCAATCCTTCAGGATGGTTCAATGCCTGCTAATTTATTTACTTTGAACGCGACCGGAATAAATGTGTTATACAAGAACTTGTACTTTCTTGGAACATCATCAAGCAATACTAATGATGTTGCCGATTTCCCGGATGCTATCAGAGTACCTGCTGATTCTATAAGGCTTACATTGGATAATGTGGTCTTTGAAGCATGGTATGGTGATGCTGTTACTTATTCCGGGAACTGGGATAAATTCTACATTACTAACTGTAAATTCAGAAATTTAGCACAGCCAAGCTGGTATTCAGGCGAAGTATTACGTAACGGATGGCCGGGAACAGCATACACTGATACAGTTGAAATGAAGTATAATACAGTATTTTGCGTTAACGCTTATGCTGCGTGCACAGTAACAAAATCACTTGTAAATTACTTTGACTTCTCACATAACAGTGTAGTTTGGATGTTCAAAAATCCACTCTGGCTTTTTAATTTGACTAATGCTAAAGTTGATGATAATATTTTCTATGGTGTTTTCGCGGGCAATTCGGATTCTTCAGAATATCTCGGACAATGGGATGAACCTTTCTCATTTGAAACACCCTGTACAATAGATTTGGATACTTTAACTAAAAGCACAGCATCTGATTTCGGTGTTGATACTTCAAAATCAAATTGGAGAACATTAGCAGAAGCAAAAAGAACTATTGAAGTTAAGAATAATGTCTATTTTACTCCTGCTGCCCTGTCAAGCTATCTTACAGCATGGAATGACACAGCAACTGTAGATAAAATTGTTCTTAGCCCCTGGATGAATAACAGAACTACAAAAATGTTTGCAGATAAGACAACCTGGCCTGGCTTAGTTGAATCAGGCAACCAGAATGTAGATCCGGGTTATGGCTCCTCAATTCTTGATGTGTTATACAGCGGTAAAGGAGACGGCATGGGTTTACTTGACTATATTAAAGCTATCAGAACAAATGTTACAACAACCGACTGGTGGGGTTATCAGCTTACCCAGGTTGGAAGCTCAGAAAACTGGGTACCAACATGGCCTCTTCCTGAATCTGCTGATATGCAGTACAGCAATTCTGCTTTGAAGACAGCAGGTACAGACGGTAAAGCTATCGGAGATCCGGGATGGTTTACGAACGGTTTTACTGGTGTTACAAAAACAACCGTTACAGTGCCTGGAACTTTCTCATTATCGAATGCTTATCCTAATCCATTCAACCCGACAACAAATATCAAATTTGCTGTTGCAAAGAGCGAAAATATTACACTTGTAGTATTCAACCTTCTTGGACAGAAAGTAAAGACACTTGTTAACGGAATGATGAAGGTTGGCGATTATACAGCTACATGGGACGGAAAAGATGAATTCGGAAAATCTGTTGCAAGCGGTATCTATTTCTACAGGTTTGAATCACAATCATTCACTTCAACAAAGAAAATGATTCTGATGAAGTAATATCAAATGATGTTGAGAACAAGATAAAGTTAACGGTCAGCCGGCAATAAACTAATATGCCGGCTGGCTTCATATAAAATGGCCAACATACTAAAGAACTATTACTAAGTATTCAAATTTTAAATTCATTGTCAGGCAATATATTATCTTATAGCATCATAAAGAGAATTAAATTATGAAAATAACGGCCAGGATTTTGATTTTATTGCTATTGATAATAGCAACAGGTTTTTCACAGCAGCAAAAAAACAGCTTCCTTTGGCTGGATGCCCATGCAAATTTTAAAAGGCTTGGCACTGAAGACGGTGTTGTAAGAATACTTAAAGAAGCAAAATCAGCCGGGTTTAAAAATATTATATTGGATTTAAGAGGTATTGACGGGTATGTATTATATCCGAGTAAGATAGCGCCTGTTTTAAATGAACGCCATGGGGTTAAACGGGCTTCAGATTATAATTATCCTGATGTTGTTATGGCCGAAGCACACAAGCTGGGATTGGGTGTTTATTTTTCATTGAATGTTTTTTCGGAAGGTGATAAGGGAAACCGCCTCGGGCTTGGCTACAAGGAACACTCAGATTGGCAGGTGCAGGTTTATACCAAAGATGGCATAATTCCTATATCAGAGTCTGATGAAGAAATCGCTGTTTTTGTTAACCCTATATTACCGGCTGTGCGTAATTATGAATTGTCTATTATAGAAGAATTTGTTAAGATGTACAAACCTGACGGTGTTGTTTTGGACCGTACACGTTATCCTAATATATCGGGAGATTTCAGCACTGCATCTAAAGAAACATTTGAGAAATTTATCGGAGAAAAAATTACAAGTTGGCCGTATGATATATACAGGATTGAATCAACCGGCGGAACAAATGTTAACAGAGTTCCCGGAAAATATTACAAGCAATGGCTTCAATGGCGTGCAAAAGTTATTCATGACTTTTTTGCTGATGTAAAAGAAAAAGTTAAGCAAATCAGCCCATCAACCGCTGTCTCAGATTATGTGGGCTCGTGGTATCCGGAATATTTTGGCGTAGGTGTAAATTGGGCAAGCAATACTTATCATCCTGAAAAAGAGTTTGAATGGGCGGACAGCTCATATTATCATACAGGATATTCACAAATGCTGGACTTCCTGTTTGTAGGCAATTATTTTTATGAGGCGACAAAAG